>CAIYZW010000482.1 GCA_903930725.1 uncultured Bacteroidota bacterium | reverse complement strand
GTAACAACAAAATGGTTTGCCAATAATGCTTTTACACTTGCCAGGTTATCGGGGTTATCCTCGATATGGAGGATGTGGGCTTTCCCCGGTTTTGGCAAGCGAATTGGCCTTTCTTCCTTGTTTCCGGTGGTTTCTTTAGGAGGAGTTGTAACCATGTTCCGGATATTTGAGAGCAGTTCACTCCGGCTGATGTCGCCTTTTTGGATAAGTTGATGAATATTGTTTTCGTACAGAAAGCTCAACTCCTGTTTTGTAACATGTTTTGCTGATAAGATCAGGACAGGAATTTTGCGTGTTTCTTTAAGATTTCGGGTGCTGCGCAGAACTTCAAAACCATCCACCTCAGGCATCATCAGGTCGAGAATCATGGCATCGGGAATAACCATTTTAACCGATTCGAGGGCTTCTTTACCATTGCGGGCAACACGGATGTTATAACCTTCGGTCTTTAAAATTTCGGTAAGTTGAATGATTTGTGGTTCGCTGTCCTCGACAAGTAAAATTGTTTTTTGATGTGCGTCGAAATGGGAAGTGGCAGCGTCGGAACTTTTGGTGGCAGCAGGAAATTCATTTCCCGGTTTGGATATTAATACTCCCGAAGGAACAGCAGGTAAAATAACCGTAAAAACCGATCCTAAGCCCGGCTGACTTTCGACTTCAATTTCTCCGTTTAGCATAAGTGTATATTTTTTGGCGATTGCCAGCCCGAGACCCGTGCCGCCATATCTTCGGGAGGCTTTGTCGTCGGCTTGCCTGAATTCGTCAAAAATAAAGGGGAGATGCTCGGGAGCAATCCCGATGCCGGTATCACGGATTATTATCCTGAAATAATCATTTGTCCGTAAAGCCGAGATTTCGATGGAGCCTACTTCGGTAAATTTGATGGCATTGCTGATAATGTTTTGAAGTATGTGGTGACATTTGGCGCTATCGCTGATAATTGCCGGCATCAGCGTGCTAATGCTGTTGGTAAGTGTAATCCCTTTTTGAAAACTGATTGGGTGGACTGAATCGAGAATGTTTTGAACCAGACTGAAAAGCGAAAATTCCGAAAAATTCAATTCTTCTTTTCCGGCTTCAATTCTTGATAAGTCGAGGATGTCGTTGATAAGTGAAAGTAGTTGTTTTCCGTTTTTTTCGATGATGCCAAGGTAGCTGTATTCGTCCTCAGGGATGGAGTTTTTAAGGCGTCGGTGCAAAACACCCGATAGTGCAATTACCGAGTTAAGCGGCGTCCGGAGTTCGTGGCTCATGTTTGCCAGAAAAGCACTTTTAAGCTGGTTTGCTTCGTCCAATTGCCTTTTCTGCAGCTCCAGCTCAATGTTGTATTCCTTCAATTCGTCGGATTGCATCATCAATTCATGTGTTTTATCTTCCATTTCCCTATTTTGCCTGTCGAGCCTGGCCGAAAAATCGGTAATTTTCTGAATTAGCATGACGACAATAAGCCTTGAAGTAAGTGGTATCTGGATTTCTTTAATAAATTGATAGGCATAATTAGAAAAAACATGAAGACTTGCCAGGGAAATGATGGCGACGACGGTTTCGTTTTCGATAATGGGGATTGTGATGATTTCGCGAGGTCTGAAATTGCCGCTAACAGTGAAAAAACTAAAAGTTGTTTGATCAGAAATCTGGGATATCCGCTGGATTTTTTTGGTAACAAGCACGGGGCCAAATTCGCCTTCATTCAAAACTGATGAAAAGGATCTGATGTTATCTGCCAATAGTCCGATAGATTCGTAATGTTCGTAAAGATTTTTTTCGGGATTTAGGAAATATATCGCCGCAATCTGAGCCTGGGTTTTTGTAAGCAAGGTTTTGACCAGGATTTGACAAAACGCTTTTAATTCGTTTTCTTTCGACAGTGTTTCGGCTAAAGAAGCCGCATTTTCTTTCAGAATAATTTCGTTCTGAACGGCATCTGCCATCCTGTCGAAGGTTGTTCCCAATACACCAATTTCGTCGGTGCTTTGGAAATTTACCCTGGCATCGTAATTTCCTTGCCTGTACTTTTCGGCAACATTAGTTAAAGCCTCAAGCGGGCGGCGGATTCCTCGAATAAGATAAACCGCAGAAATCAGGGTTAGTATAAAAATAGTTCCTGTAACAATCCAAAGCCGAAAAAACAAAGCGCTTTTTTCTTTTTTGGCAGAAAGGTAAAAAGCATCGGATTTTTCCTTGGCAAAATCAATCATTACCTGAATACATTTCGAAATGTTTTGAAAATCGGGGAGCGTCAGCATGTTTAAATGCGGAGATGTGGTTGAATTGTCACCGCTCATCTCGAGGTTGATAATTTTATCAGAGATAATAGTAAAGTGCTTAAATGCATTGTAAGCAGTGTCAATATCGCTTCTGTCGCCTAAATATCGCTCATAGATAATCCCGAAGGAACTATTAATTCTGACTTCACAATCAGAAATGCTTTTGATGATTCTGAGAAGTTCATCCTGACCAAGATTTTCATTTATCGAAATTTCTTTGAGCAAAATGTGCATAGTGAGCACATCAGCCTTAATATCGCGGGTAGCTCTCCCCACCTGCAAAGGATGCTCGTACAATTCGCTTGTACTTTGCCACAACCGACCCGATTGAAAATAGGCCATTCCAGCCATAAAAACAACAAATACCAGCAGGCTTCCAAATCCCAGAATCAACCGGGTACCAATTTTTATATTTTGAATAACCATGTTTTTACACTAAAAATTAAGAAGCCAAATGTAGTATTTTAAATCGTCTGATTTTTAAAAAAAATTGCCGACGGCGGTGCATATTGTTTGAACGCTGTAAAATTTTTGACAATCGAAATTTCGGCTTCGCCGGTGATGAAAAAACCATCCGGTTTTAATGAGCGGTAAAATTTCGACAGGATCATTTTTCGGGTTTCGGGGCGGTAATAAAAAAGCACATTGCTGCACATAATCAGGTCAAAATCGCCAAAAATGCTAACCGGAGGAGCGCTGGAACCGTGTTGGAGCAGGTCGTAAACCGAAAATTCGACCTGTTTTTTTATCTGATCGCCAATCGAATAGTTGCTGCCGGTTTTAGTAAAGTAGTTGTTTACAAAACCCATCCGGGTATTTTGGATCATTTTTAAATCGTAAATACCTTGCCGTGCAGTCTGGATCTGTTTTTCGGAAACATCGGTGGCAAAAATGCGAAAGCGGGAATTTGTCTGATGCGATGTTTTATAATAGTGAGCCAGCAAAGCCAGTGAATATGGCTCCTGACCGGCGGCACATCCAGCCGACCAAATCCGGATTTCGGACGGATTTTCCTGATTATTATCACTCACCAATTTGGGGATAACAAATTGTTCGAGCATTGCAAAAGTGAGCGGATTACGGAAAAACTCGCTGTAACCATTGTTCAGCGAATCGAATAAAACCGAAGCTTCATCCGGGTTGTTATCAAGCATTGTGCAGTATTCACCGGGGGTATTTTTCGAAGTGTCCGCCATCCTTGCCCCGATTGTTTTTTCGAGAAAAGATTCTTCGTACATCGAAACATCCTTGGCGTACCGCTCTAAAATGACACTGATAATATTTTTAACTAAGTTTTTCATTTCAACAGGATTGTAGGCATGAGGCGTAAGTCATAAGTCAGCAGTCGCCAGTAGGCAGTAGGCAGTTGGCAGTGGCTTGTATTATTTCCAATGTTCCATCATTCCAAAATTCCATCAACTCAATTTTCCATTCATCCAATCTTCCATCATTCCAATGTTTCATTCCATTGTTCCATCATTCCATTCTTCCTTTCTTCGCTCTAACTCACAGGAATCGTAAAAATGAAGTCGCTTCCTTTGCCCACTTTGCTTGTAACCCGGATTCCGCCATTGTGTTTTTCGATAAATTCTTTACAGAGAAGCAAGCCGAGGCCTGTTCCTGTTTCGTTTTCGGTGCCGGGTTTTGTAAAACTCGTCTCGATTTTAAAGAGTTTTTCCACTGTTTCAGCGGACATCCCAATACCGGTATCCGAAACCGAAACTTCCACCTGGTTATTCCCGACTTCAGCGGTAATCTTGATCTTACCGTTTTTGGGTGTAAATTTTATTGCGTTGGCAATCAGGTTACGCAGCACGGTGCGTATCATGTTTTCGTCGGCGGTAAGCATGATGTTTTCGTTAAGCCCGTCAATCAATCCGATATTTTTTTGATTGGCAACATACATCAAACCTTTAATTTCGGAACTCACAAGGTTATTGAGAAGAAAAGATTTTGGGTCGAATGGAATTCTGCCCTGCTGCATTCGTGCCCATTCCAGGAGGTTTTTCAGCAGTTCAAACGTTTGTTTTGTTGACGAATGAATCAAACCGGCTAATTTGGCAATCTCGACTGTATCAAGAATTCTGGCATCGTCTCTAAGCATTTCGCTCAATCCCAGGATGCCGTTAAAAGGGCTTTTGAGGTCATGCGCGATGATCGAAAAAAACTTGTCCTTTTCCTTATTGCTTTGTTCGAGCTGTTGGTTGGCTCTTTTTAAGGCCTCCTGCGATGAGAGTAATCGTTGATACATCTGCTTTAAATCATTTTTTGCATGATACAAATTCAGATGGTTCGTCACTCTTACCTTCATTTCGGTGGGGTTGAAAGGTTTGGTGATGTAATCGGCTGCCCCGTAATCGAATCCTTTAACAATATCCTCGATGTCGGTTTTTGCTGTTAAAAAGATGATCGGAATATCTTTGGTTTTTTCGTTTTCCTTGATCCTTTTGCACACATCAAATCCATCCATTTCGGGCATCATAATATCCAGAAGTATCAGGTCGGGAGTTTCCTTTTCGAGCATTTTCAACGCATTAACCCCATTATTGGCAATGTTTAGCGAATATTCTTTACTTAAAACGCTTGCAATAACCTTAAGGTTGATGGGTTGGTCGTCAACAACCAGAATTACATCTTTAGGATTTAAATTCGCTGGATTATTCATAATAATTAATCTTTGTCATTAAAAATTTCTTTAATTGAGTTTAAACATTTCTGAATTTTTTCAAATTCATAGGC
>CAIYZW010000481.1 GCA_903930725.1 uncultured Bacteroidota bacterium | reverse complement strand
GTTGCTCCACCAATCCTGCGGCTACGAACCTCAACGGCTGGTGTAACATTAGCAAGTGCTTTTTTCCATACTTCAACACCGTCTTCCTTGGTGCACTCAACAACAACATCAATAGCTTCGTAGAATACCTTAAAAGCAAGTGTTTTCTTGCCACGAAGCATGAGATTATTCACAAATTTCGATACAAGCTGATCATTAAACTTCGGGTCAGGAAGTATGATTCTTTTCTTTGGTTTTGCTTTCCTCATTGTCTATATATCGTTAATCTTGACTTCGAAACTATTTCTTTTTTGGACGTTTTGTACCATATTTTGACCGTCTCTGGTTACGGCCTTCAACACCTGATGTATCCAGAGCACCACGAATGATGTGATATCTTACACCAGGTAAATCTTTAACACGACCTCCACGAATCATTACAATGGAGTGTTCCTGGAGGTTGTGACCTTCACCAGGAATGTAAGCATTCACCTCTTTACCGTTGGTTAACCTCACCCTCGCAACTTTACGCATTGCTGAGTTTGGTTTTTTAGGTGTAGTCGTGTAAACACGAACACACACACCACGACGCTGTGGACAACTGTCCAGAGCAGGTGATTTACTCTTATCGGTCAACTTCTTACGTCCTTTACGAACTAACTGCTGTATCGTCGGCATATTACGACTTTTAGTTAAGTTTTTATTATTTTGCCCCCAATTTTCGGGGGTGCAAAAGTACAATTTATTTCAAATAAACAATGAACATTGAAATTTAATTTCAATATTTTTCGTGACTTCAACATTAACTGATGAAAACCACTAATTTTAAAAATGTCTGAGTGAAATTGAAAGGACAGAATGCGGGTAGCAATCTGAGGCGCCAAACGACTGATTTTTCAAAGTAACCGAAAATTCATTTTGTCGTTAGAAACCTATAGATGCCTCCATTTATCAGGTTTCCTTTTAATTTCTCTATTTAATCTCAAAACCAGTCCGGAATCTTATTTCCTGTCCTCATTTTGAGGGCGCAAAAGTACAACATTAATTTAGAAAACAAAATTATTCTGAATTATTTTTCATAAAATTAGGCTTTTGTCATTGTTTTGACTGATTTTGCGGAACTTATGCTGCGCTGCTTTGATTGGATTTTTACTGATTTGGATTTAAATTTCCGTATTCCTGGGAAGGAATCCAAAGACTTTTCAACATCGCCCGGCCATCTTATCCAAAAAACCTACTTTTGGCCTTCAAAATTTTTACTGTGAAAAACTTTCTGAACGAACTTAACGAGCCTCAACAGCAGGCAGTGATAAATTTTAAAGGACCTGCCATGGTGATTGCCGGCGCAGGTTCCGGCAAAACGCGTGTATTGACTTACAGGGTGGCTTACCTGCTTCAAAACGGGATTGACCCATTCAATATTCTTGCGCTTACTTTTACCAACAAGGCCGCCCGTGAAATGAAGGAACGTATTCTTCAACTTGTTGGTTCTTCGGATGCACAGAATGTATGGATGGGAACGTTTCACTCGGTGTTTGCACGCATCCTGCGGGTTGAGGGGCATTTGCTGGGTTATCCTTCCAACTTTACTATTTATGATAACGACGATTCGAAAAGTCTGATCAGGACATTGCTTAAAGAACAAGGCCTTGACCCGAAAATATATATTCCAGGCTGGGTGTTGTCGAGGATTTCGAGCGCTAAATCGAACCTGATTTCGGCGAGGGATTACAACGACAATGCTGAACTTACAAGCCAAGACAGGATGTCGGCAAAGCCATTAATGGGAGCGCTTTACTCACTTTACACAGCACGCTGTAAAAAGTCGGCAGCGATGGATTTTGATGACCTGCTTTTTAACATGAATCTGGTGCTGCGCGATTTCCCTGATGTTTTACTGAAATACCAGAAAAAGTTTCATTACATACTTGTTGATGAGTACCAGGACACCAATCATGCACAATACCTGATTGTGAAAAAACTGGCTGCCCGCAACGAAAACATCTGTGTGGTTGGCGATGATGCACAAAGTATTTATGGCTTCCGTGGCGCCAATATCCAGAATATTCTGAACTTCAAGCGCGATTACCCCGACATGAAGGTTTACAAACTTGAACAGAATTACCGCTCCACCAAAAACATTGTTAATGCTGCTAATAGCATTATCGTGCACAACAGGGAACAGATTTTTAAAGAAATCTGGACGCAGAACGATGAAGGCCCCAGGTTAAAACTGATGCGTGCCTCCACCGATACCGAAGAAGGCAATTTAGTTGCCAATTCGATATTCGAAAACAAAATGAATAATCAACTGCTTAATTCTGACTTTGCGATCCTTTACCGCACCAACGCACAATCGCGTTCGATGGAGGAGGCTCTTCGGAAACTGAATATTCCATACAGGATTTATGGCGGCCTATCCTTTTATAAACGTAAAGAAATCAAAGATCTGCTGGCATATTTCAGGTTGGTGATAAACCCTGCCGACGAGGAAGCACTGAAACGCATCAT
>CAIYZW010000480.1 GCA_903930725.1 uncultured Bacteroidota bacterium | reverse complement strand
TTCTCGTTCTCCACGGTCTTAAAATTGAAGTAGGCTCTGATATTTTTCCCGGCCATTTCGGGGAAGTTTTCTGCCTCATTAAACCTACGGTAAAAGCTTCTGTAGGAGCTTGTGTCGTATTTTTGATGACCGTAGGAAATGAAGGGTTTTGAGAATTTCATGGCAAAATACACAACCCGGGTTCTCGCCCAACCGTTGGTTTGCCGGTATCCGGTAATTGTTGAATCGTTTTCGACTCTTATAAAAACCCAGACATTTTTATCGTTATGATTGTAAATATTGTACATCAAATCCAACAGAATGTGGGCGCTGTCAGATTTTGGAAAAGTGTACTGGTGAAATCCTACCCTTTCTGTCGCGGTAAGTTCAGCTGTGATATTGTAGTCGTTTAATTTAACTTTATAATATGCCGGTTGAGAAATCTCTGTTTTGTGTGAATATTTTGAGTTGAAGCCGTTTTCGGTTTTGGTTGATTCTCCCGGTTTAAGTTCTAATTTTCCGAGCGTGGGCATAATCAAAAAATCACCAAGGTCGGAGTGGCCTGTCCCGCTGAAGTGTGTGTGACTAAAGCCGAAAATAACGGAATCGTCGTATTGATAGCCTGAGCAGTACTGATAAGCTTCGGGATTGTATTTCTTATTTTTGAACATCATCAGATAGTTGGTTTCAGGGCTTAATTGCACCATCCCAAAAGGGACAGATGCTCCCGGAAAAGTATGCCCCATTTTTTTTGTTCCGATCATTGGGTTCACAAACTCAATAAGGTTTTGAACCTCCGCTGCGCCTGACTTTGTTAGATTGTCAGTTTTTGTCTGACCAAAACAAAGTTCTGATGCTAAAAGAAATAGAAGGAAAAGTTTCTTTTTCATTTTTAAAATTTACACATTGATATTAAATTTCATCTGTCGGGTTTTGTTTTCTCAGAGATGTTCCCTGCTCCATTTTTGGATTTATTCACCGATTTCAAAGTATCCAACAATTCTGTGTTTACACTATTTAGAAATCTATTTTTAAGAAGGAATACGCTCTATTTAATTGGTTCTTCGGGTGCCGGCACATATCCCTGTTCGATAAATGAGATAAAACCTAACAATGCGCCCCAGTGATAAAACTTGTCGCTGTCTTTTACATCATCGCCAGCACCGTTGCCGGCATTGAAGTTTTCAAAGATATACCTGTCGGTTTCCCATGATTTTAATATCAGCTCCTGTGATTTTTTGCAAAGGTCGGCTCTGGGTACTTTCAGATCATATTCCCGCAGGCAGAGATACACCAGAAAATTAACTGGTGCCCATATTCTGCCTCTCCAGTAGGTATTATCTTTATAAGCGGAATCGTTTCGGGGCGTAACGGGAATAATGTAATCGCCCCAAAATTCCTCATTGTTATAAAAATGTTCATTCATCATACGGTCAACTTGCTGCCTGCTGGGAAGGCCGGTGAACATCGGATAAAAACAGGTTGGTGATAGCCGTTCGCTAAATTGTTTGGTGTCGGTCCGGCGGTTGAGATAAATTCCTTTTTCTTCAGACCAAAGCGTTTCCAGTTTCGTTTTGTAAATCATTGCGCGTTCACGAAGGATTTTTTCTTCACTATCTTTACCCAGAACCGCGGCAATGTCCGCCAGGGCTTCACAATCGAGGATATAAAAACTGGATAAACCCACGTCAATCAATTCCTGTTTGCCAGTGATTGAATCATACGGCATGTTGTCATACATTTGAGAATTGTCCATTCCAGACTCCAGTTTTGGTCCCTGAAAGTTTCCGACGCCAAAAGTATCAAGCCAATGGTCGATTGTATGTGGGTACGCATTGCTGCCCCAGCAAAACAGGCTATCGGTCTGGCGAGCTTTCAGCCACCATTGGTTCCAACTATAGAGGTCATCAAAAACCAACTCAAGCAGCCACTTTTCCTGGTATTTCCTGTATAATTCACGTATCACAAACGAACCGACCGGTGGTTGCGATCTGTCTTTCCCACGCACACCTTTGCCGGTAACAAACTGCGGTACAAATTCCAAATCCTTTTTTTCTTTGATTATCTCAACAGCATTGGCATAAGCAAGTTCTTTTGAGTCGAGCGAGTGCATGTAAGCAGCGAATAAATTGTCCCATACAAAAAGGATGTATCCTCCCTGGCCAGTGCTCCACAAGCGGCTAACGGGGGTTATCACCCTGTCGTTGAGCGGGTCGTAAATTACATCCCAGGCAACAGCATTATGTTGCGCTTCGTAAAGATTCGAAAGTGTACCGAATGAATTTTTTATCTCCAAAAATGCTTCATGATTTTCTGTTATTATCTTTATGATTTCATCTTTCTCTCTTTCTTTTCCACTGGAAATGAATATTTCACCAGATAATGGAATCTCCAAAAAGCCATTCTTTGGGGCATTGCCGGACACAGAAATAAATACCGGATATTTTTTATCCCCGATTTCAGCATCAAAACCATTCCCGGTTTTGCTTACGGTGCCTGGTTTTTTCCAAAGCATCGAAACATCAACAAAAAGTGTAACCGAATCCGATGGTTTTTCAGGTTCAATCCAAACTACAAGTTCATTTTCACAAGTTGCCGTCTGAATTTTGATTTTGCTACCTCTCCATTCAAGGGTAAGGCCAGTGTAAGCCCCATCATTGGTATGATCACCCACCCAAATTCTTTCACAGCCGGGTTTGCGCCGACCTATCAGCGCTTCTTTAAGTGTATCGCTGCTTACATAATCCTTCATCATCAAATTAATGGAAAGGCCTTCGGGTAACAAAACATGGGAAAGAACACTCCTGGTATTCCAGGTGTTCCAACCGTTTGCCAATTTTTTTTTGATAGCCAGGTATTCCTGTTCAGGTGTCGAAATTTTACTTTCGCCACAGGCCAACAATAAAAACAAAACCGCCACTGAAGCACCTAAAAGCCGCACAAATCTGATTTTCATAAAAATTACAATTTAGTAAGCTCAAACTATTTCCACAATTTCTCCATTTCTTCAAGGCTTTTCCCTTTTGTTTCGGGAACCATTTTCCACATAAACCAGGCTGCCAGTATTCCCATCACTCCATAAATCCAATAAGCAAACCCATGATTAAACTTTTCGATGAGCCAGGATGACTTATCGAGAATTGGGAAGGTGGACGAAATGAGATAATTTGAAATCCACTGTGCGGCAACAGCCACAGCCATTGCTTTTCCACGGATGCGGTTTGGGAAAATTTCGGACAACAGCACCCAGGTAACCGGCCCCCACGAAACAGCAAAGCAGGCAACATATCCCAGCATAAAAATGAGCGCTGCCAATCCCAGTGTTTTGAAGTAGAAGGTAAATCCCAACGCAAACATAAACACCGCCATACCCAGCGCTCCGATAATCTGAAGTGGTTTTCGTCCTAATTTATCCACGGTCATAATGGCTACAACGGTGAAAGTAAGATTAATGGCACCCACGATGATGGTTTGCAGCAAAGCGTAATTTGTGCCCGAACCCATGTTTCTGAAAATTTCGGGGGCATAGTACAAAACCACGTTTATGCCAACAAACTGTTGAAAAACAGACAGTAATATCCCAATGATAATTACCACAAATCCATAGGAAAACAGCTTTCCTGAGCGGCTGACAACGGTATCCCGGATTTCGGCCAGGATGACCTGCGCTTTTTCGGCACCATTAATTTTTTGAAGTACCCACAAGGCCTTGTTGGGACGGTTTTTTATTACCAGATAACGGGGCGTTTCGGGAACAAAAAACAACATTACCAAAAACATTAATGCAGGTACAATTTCAGAAGCAAACATCCATCGCCAGCCAATGGCGTTTATCCATTCATCAGTACCCTGAAGAGCGATGATATAATTTACGAAATACACCACCAACATCCCAAAAATAATGGCAAACTGGTTCCATGAAACCAATTTCCCCCGAATTTCAGGTGGGGAAATTTCGGCAATGTACATGGGCGAAAGCATAGAGGCCAGTCCTACACCAATACCGCCGATAATGCGGTAAATCACAAAATGAATCAGGAAAGTGTGATCGCCTTCACCTACCGGCCTGAAACCCATTTCGGGTATTGCCGAGCCTATCGCAGAGATCAGGAATAAAACCGCTGCTAATATTAATCCTTTTTTTCTGCCGAGGTGCAGACTTACGAGCCCGCCGGAAAAGCCACCGATAATACAACCGATTAATGCACTTGAAACCACAAATCCCAAACGCGAGTTTGCGGCTGTTTCCTGCAATCCTAAAGGAGTGATAAAAAAGTTTTCCAGGGCAGATACTGTGCCTGAAATGACGGCTGTATCATAGCCGAAAAGTAAGCCTCCAAGAGTCGCCACAAGGGTAAGTGAAATTACATAAAGCCTTTTTTTTGCTTCCATGATTCGTGTCTTAAATATACCTGTTGATCATTTGTTCTAAAAATTCCTGTTTGCCGCTTATCATCTTAGGTTCGCCTCCGTTTTGAGCAATTCCGTACAAATCTTTTAACGTGAGTTTGCCCTCCTCAAATAATTTTCCATCATTGGCCTGGAAGGAAGAATAGCGTTTTTGCCTCAGTTTCAGATAATCGGATTCCTGAAGGATTTTGTCGGCAATAATCAATGCCCTGGCAAAAGCATCCATGCCTGAGATGTGTGCGATAAAAAGATCTTCGTAGTCGGTGCTGTTTCGCCTCAGCTTTGCATCAAAATTGATCCCGCCGTTGGTAAAACCACCAGCCTGAATGATTTCGAGCATTGCTTCGGTAACTTCAAAAATATTTGTAGGAAATTCATCGGTATCCCAACCGTTCTGATAATCGCCTTTGTTGGCATCAATGGAGCCAAGCAATCCTGCATCAGCAGCCATGCGCAGTTCGTGGGCAAAACTGTGACCAGCAAGAGTGGCGTGGTTAACCTCGATATTTAGTTTAAAATCGTTTTGCAGAATAAATTTGTTCAAAAATCCAATCACCGTTTGAGTATCAAAATCGTATTGATGCTTGGTGGGTTCCATCGGTTTTGGTTCGATCAGGAAAGTTCCTTTAAAACCTTTACTTCTCCCGTGATCTCTGGCCATCGAAAGAAAAATTCCGAGGTGTTCGATCTCTTTTTTTGTATTTGTATTGTGCAGCGACAAATACCCTTCGCGGCCGCCCCAGAAAACATAGTTTGAACCTCCAAGTTCGATGGTTGCTTCGATGGCATTTTTGATTTGAACGGCAGCATTGGCAACTACTAAAAAATCAGGATTTGTAGCTGCGCCATTCATATAACGAGGATTTGAAAAGACGTTGGCAGTACCCCAGAGCAATTTCACTCCTGTTTCTTCCTGCCTTTTTTTTGCTATCGGAATGATTTGTCCGAGCCGTTTTTCGATTTCAAAAACACTTCCATCGCCAACAAGGTCGGTGTCGTGGAAACAATAAAACGGGATGCCCGTTTTTGTGATGAACTCAAAAGCAGCATCAAGCCGGTTTTTTGCCTTGTCCAAAGGATCTGCCGGCAAATCCCAAGGAAATTTTCTTGTTCCCGGGCCAAAAGGATCACCACCTTCACCGCAGAATGAATGCCAGTAAGCAACGGCAAAACGAAGATACGCTTTCATAGTTTTGTTGCCGACCATCCGGTCTTCATCATACCATCTGAATGCCAGCGGATTCTTTGAATCCGGACCTTCATACTTTATCTT
>CAIYZW010000479.1 GCA_903930725.1 uncultured Bacteroidota bacterium | reverse complement strand
CGGATTCCTGAACTGCACCAGATCGTTTTCATTTATTGGCACATCAGGATTCCCGGCCAGGGCAATCAGGAAATCCCACATTTTATAAACCTCCGGATATTTTTCTGCCAGCCATCTCAGCTCATCTTTACCAATTGTGTGATGATTTAACAAAGGATTTAATGCTATGCTAGGTTTCGTAGCAGCGAATTCCGGATTTGCTTTTAATACGGCAGAATTTAAAAAGCCTTCACCGAAATTTAATAACTCCTCAAAATTAACTACAGTGGTTTCTGGAAGCCGGTCGTTTAAAAAGGCAAGATTATAGTGATACCAAAGTAAAACAGCATTGTTAATTGACAGGCCATTGCGTCGGTTTAGTGAATTGGCTACTGCCAGCGGATTTCTGAAAATGTGAAACGGGATGATCCGGATATTTTTGGTCAGGGCGAAAACCTGTTTCCAGAAAGGCAACAATATGGTAAAGCGAGGATCTTTGATTAAAACCTGCGAAGTTTGGATGAATTTTCGTTGCAACAGGTCAACCGCCCGTTGGCCGAATTCCATCATTAGTTCGTCGGCAAAAATGTGTATTCTCCTGTTTTGATGTTTTTCGGGCTGATCCCACGAAAGAAAGAGCTGCGAAAGAACCTGGTTGTTCAGGTTAAATATTTCGCGGTCTTCCCAATAGCCGGTGGTGTTATGCTCATCGGCGGGTATCAGGTTACTACCAGCATCAAAACCGGCATCTGCAAAAACCTTTGCCAGTGCGCTGGTGCCCGATCGGTGCATTCCGGTTATTAAAATCAATTTCTTTTGCATTGTTTCAGAAAAATGTTTTGGCTGTTTACCAATCGTAATCATTTTTAAGCATCCAAAAATAAGATGTTAAAAAAAAAGTTATTGGAAATCTGTTGATCATTTGCCGGGATTGGTTTCCTTTGTTTTTCTCCGATGATGATTTTGACAGATTGTGTAAAATTTAGACTTCAAATGAATGTAATTTTCAGGAAACGTAAATTCGAATCATTATTAACTGCCTTCGTAATGGCCACCGGAGTTGTTCTGGCTTTGATTCAATACCTTTTTAACAGAAGTTTGTGGAATGACGAATCCATGCTTGCTTTGAATATTATTGGGAAAAATAGTTTTGAACTATTGAAGCCGCTGGATTACAATCAGGTTGCGCCAATATTATTCCTGCAAATTACCAAGCTGTTTAGTCAAGTTTTACCTGCTGAATATGGACTGAGATTGTTGCCGCTTTTGTGCTACTTCGCTTCGATCATCTGGTTTCGTAAATTACTTGCATTGCTTTATAATGGCAGCTTTGCAGTACTGTTTGGCATGATGCTTTTTGTGCTCAATACATTCCTGGTTTATTTTTCATCGGAGTTTAAGCAATACATGTGCGATGTATTGGTGCTAATCCTGAACTTCTATTTTTTAATAAAACAGCATGCCGACCTCAGGCGAAAAGTTGTAGTTCTCTCTATTTTCGGGACAATCAGTATCTTTTTTTCCAATGTAGCACCCATTATTCTGGCAACATCAGGAGTTTATTTGATTTGGAGTGTCAGGAATGATCTGAAAAGTTCCCTAAAACCACTACTTTATTTGTTTTTTGTCTGGAGCGCGGTGTTTTCTGTTTATTATTTTCTGTTCATTTACAATCATCCTGTCCGGGATTACATGATCGGCTTTTGGTCGAAACACAATGCCTTTATGCCTGGTAACATTCTAAACCAGGAATTTTATAATTTTTTTGAGATTTTTTTTACTGGCATTTCCCAAAAACTCATGCCTTATGGCACAATTGGATTTTGGTTTTTACCTGTTTTACTTTTGATGGGTTTATTTTCCTATCTTAATACCAAAAATTTTGGTGCCATCATTATTACACTACTTCCGATAATGCTGCATCTTCTGCTTTCGATGTTTCGTATGTATCCGGCAATTCACCGTTTAATGCTCTATTTTATTCCACCAATAATTGTACTCGCGTCCGGTGGGGTATTTTG
>CAIYZW010000478.1 GCA_903930725.1 uncultured Bacteroidota bacterium | reverse complement strand
TATGGTTATTTTAACAGCATCAATACGGCATGATGGAAAATCGCTTGCCGAAATTGCCAGGTTTGAGATCGGGAAGGTAAGCAGCGGAATTACAGCGTCTATCGCCACTTTTCTGATTATCATCATTGCCATGGCCGGACTTGGGTTGGTAGTTGTAAATGCGCTGAGCGAATCTTCCTGGGGCTTATTCACAATTTCGGCCACCATTCCAATTGCCATTTTTATGGGTCTCTGGATGTTCCGGTTCCGCAAAGGACATGTGGTTGAAGCAACCATCATGGGCGTAATTATGCTGACAGCCGCTGTAATTTTTGGACGATATATTCCCACCTCACCCATCGCATCCTGGTTTTCGTTTGATCATAAAACACTTGTATTTCTGCTTGCAGGCTATGGCTTTTTCGCTTCCGTGCTGCCGGTTTGGCTCCTGTTGTCACCCCGCGATTACCTGAGTTCAATCATGAAACTTGGCGTTATTGCGCTGCTGGCTGTAGGCATAATTATCGTGACACCAGATCTTAAAATGCCAGCTTTTACGTCGTTCATTCATGGCGGTGGCCCAATCATACCTGGAACACTGTTTCCCTATTTATTCATAACTATTGCCTGTGGCGCCATTTCAGGATTCCACGCGCTTATCAGTTCGGGAACAACACCAAAAATGATCATGAATGAGAAGCACATCCGGCCTATTGCTGTCGGATCAATGCTGGCCGAGGGCATGGTAAGTATCATGGCACTGATTGCCGCTGCCAGCTTGCATCCGCTCGACTATTTTCAAATTAACGTATCTGCCGAAAAATTTGCCCAGATTTTACCACAATTACAGGCGATGGGATTTACTGAGTCGGAATTACCCAAACTTGCTGCCGAAGTAGGCGAAAACATTGCCGGACGAGCCGGAGGTGCCGTCTCCCTTGCTGTCGGAATGGCTCAAATCTTCTCATCCATTCCGGGGCTCGACAGGCTCATGTCGTACTGGTACCATTTTGCCATCATGTTTGAGGCACTGTTTATCCTAACCACCATTGATGCCGGAACCCGTGTTGCCCGCTTTATTTTGCAGGAATTATTCGGTAAATTTTATAAACCCTTTAACCAGACAAACTGGCTTCCGGGCAACTTGATCTGCAGCGGATTGGTTGTTTTTTTCTGGGGCTATTTTATTTATACGGGAAGTGTTTCGACCATCTGGCCAATGTTTGGTACGGCTAATCAGTTACTTGCTACCATCGCGCTGGCCATCGGAACTTCTTACATCATCAACCGCGGGAAGGCAAAATATGCCTGGATCACGCTGGTACCGCTGGCATTCGTTGGCATAACAACAGTTATTGCAGGCGTTATGAATATCTGGGGAATTTACATCCCCCAACTTGGTGTTCCAAAAACACTAACTCAGGGTATTATAAATCTCGGACTTACAATCATAATCATGACCTGTGTGGTTATTATCATCCGCGATGCCATACCAGCCTGGGTAAAAGGGATACGAAATTCGCGAATGGAACATGAACCACTGGTGGCTGGTAGTTCTCCGGGTTCTAACGCCGGCAATAATTCCAAAAATGTGGATAACAAAAAATTATAAAAAATGGACCATTTACTTACAATTCCCGAAGAACTCTACCTGATCACAGTTAATAAACTAAAAGGTCGTAGGGCATTCCTGAAATCAAAGAAATTTGATATCCTGCTGGCTGCATCCATTTTGATGGATCTAGCCTTGCACAACCGCATTGATAACGATCTCGATTACATCATCCCTGACCGGCCTGAACCAACTGGTCACCCGTTGCTGGATGTTGCCCTGGAGCAGATTCAGCAATCACCCGAACATCAAAAAATTACCTGGTGGCTGCTCAAACTTGCCGAAAAAGGCCCACGTTTTCGTGAAATACTCGTTTCGGGGCTTTTGGAAAAAGGATTGCTCAGGATGGAACGTCAGCAGGTTTTTCTTGGATTTTCTTCAAACACCTACCCTATCCTGGTTAATGATCAGAAAATATTTGAAGTTAAAACCCGGATGAAAACATTGATTTTTGGTAGCGATCTACCCGATTTCCGGGATGTCGTCATCATCAGCGTAGCCTGGTATGGCGGCCTGTTTGATATGATTTTAACTGACGAAGAGATTCAAAAACACCAGAAACGCATCGAACAACTGGCACGGATGGATTTGATCGGACAGACTGTTTCAAAATCAATGCGGGAAGTTACGCGCTCCATTGTTGGTTTTATGCTTTCCAAAGATATTATCGGGATAAGAAAACCTGAAGAAAAACTTGAAGAGCTTGTCGAGGAAATGAAAGCCCTCATGCATATTGATCTTGATAAAGACATGCCCGAATGGCTGAGCCGGGGTACCGGACAATATCAAAAAACGCTTGAATATATCCGTAAAACCGGCACAAATGAGATTGTGTTTGATGCCAAAACCGGGCAATATGGTTTAAAGGCTGGTGCCGGCAAAGGCTATACTTTCTGAACAATCTCACTAATCATGAACTCAGCAAAGTGAGCCTCTGATAAAGATTAAAATTTTCGGGTATGGGTTTTTTTCTAATTTTGACCAAAAAATAATTGAACATGAAAATCGAGAAAACAGAAATTAATGACCTGCTGATTATAAAACCTGCCGTTTTTGAAGACGAAAGGGGCTACTTTTTTGAATCGTACAACCGCGATAAATTCCTGGCCAACGGCATTGACGTAACTTTTGTACAGGATAATGAGTCGCGTTCGATGAAAAATGTGCTTCGGGGGTTGCACTTTCAAAAACCACCGTTTTCGCAGGGAAAATTAGTCCGTGTAATGCACGGCTCTGTGCTTGATGTAGCTGTTGACCTTCGCCGTGAGTCGCCAACTTATGGCAAATGGGCATCCATCGTGCTGTCGGATAAAAACAAATGGATGTACTGGGTTCCTGCCGGCTTTGCCCACGGCTTCCTGACCCTCGAAGACCACACCGTGTTTTTTTACAAATGCACCAACGTTTACGATAAAGCCTCCGAAGGCAGCATCAGATGGGACGACCCAAACCTGGCCGTTGATTGGGGAAAAGACATCAATCCTGTTTTATCCGAAAAGGATAAGATTTCACCACTTTTTAAAGATTTCATAAGTCCGTTTTAGATTTTTTATTTCAGAAATTACCCCATGAAGAAAAATCTGTATTTCAGTCTTGGTCTTTCACTTTTGGTGATTCCCACATTGCTTTTTTATCTGGCATCAGGACAACAAAAAAATGCTGATGTTCAGCAGGAGCAATCCACTTTTCCTGAGTTAAAACCAGAGACAATTCATCCGGTTCACAGCATTCCAATGCCCGATTCGGTGAGTTTTGCCGGAGAACCTGCGCCATCCGATATTTTTTATATTCGCGAATATTTCGACCGCGAAATAACCGTAAACACTTACTGGCATTCGGCTACAATACTGCTTTTAAAGCGCGCCAACCGCTGGTTTCCGGTAATCGAGCCTATCTTAAAAAAAGAGGGAATCCCCGACGATTTTAAATATCTGGCATTAATCGAAAGCGGGCTCGAAAACGTAACTTCGCCGGCAGGAGCCATAGGTTTCTGGCAGTTTTTAAAAACCACAGCGCGCGAAAAGGGTCTTGAAGTAAACGATTTTGTGGATGAGCGCTATCATGTCGAAAAATCAACAAAGGCAGCCTGTAGATATTTAAAAGATGCTTACGCCAAATTCGGTAACTGGACGCTGGTGGCAGCCTCGTACAACACAGGAATGGCAAGGATTGCCGAAGAATTAAAAAAACAAAAGGTGAATAATTATTACGACCTCATGCTTTCGATCGAAACAACGAGGTACGTTTTCAGGATTCAGGCTATTAAGCTTATTTTCCAGAAACCCGAAAAATATGGATTTTCGCTAAAAAAGGAAGATTTATATCCGCCTGTCCCAACAAAAACGGTAACGGTTAAATCGCCCATCTCAAACCTGGTAGATTACGCCGTAAGTCAGGGGATTACCTACAAAACCCTTAAATATTTCAATCCGTGGCTCCGCGAAAACGCCTTGCCCAATTCTTCGGGCAAGTTGTACGAAATAAAAATTCCTGTAGATGCCTCCCTGAGCTATTCAAAACTTATCCAACAGGAAAATTCTATACAAAATTAATCAGGCGAAGGAAGAATTTTTGATTTATGATTTATGATTTGGGATTTGATTTTTGTGATTTGTGATTTGTGATTTGTGATTTGTGATTTGTGATTTGTGATTTGTGATTTGTG
>CAIYZW010000477.1 GCA_903930725.1 uncultured Bacteroidota bacterium | reverse complement strand
TTGTTTCGCTACTGAGATTCTCTGCAGAAACCCCTTGTATTGCACCCTCCAGGTTTAGAAGCATCTTGTAACAAGCACCGGAATCAATGGTTTTTATCTTTACAAAAACATGACGGCTTCCCTTTTCACGCAATTTTTCAGAGGTATCAATGCCAACCTTTCTGAGTTTCACTTCGAGTTCCTGGCTAATATTTTTAAGATGGATCAGATTTTCCATTGTTGAATTTACTTTGCAGGAAGAATTTAACCTGAAAATTTGTTTGTTCAGGTAGCTCATTTCATTTTTTATGCCAAATAATTGCGCGTGCTATCAATCAGTACTTTAGCTTTTGATTGTTCCTCAAAACAAATTAAAGTGTTCATTTTTCCCCGATTCACTGTTCGCATCTGAACAAAAACGGATTGCCATCTTTGATGCCTGAAAAGCCTTTCATTTCAGGATTACAACAATTATGATAACATTACCAAAGCCCGTGGCAGAAACATTTGACTCTTACAACCGTTGGATTTTGAGAGCCAAAATTTTATTAACCATTTTTATTATGCCAGTGTAAATATTTCTTTAACTTTGTTCAATTAAAAACCATCATTTTAGATGGAATAAATTTAGAGATTAACTTGAATTTCATTATGATAGGATAAATTTATATGACTAAAGACACTTCTTTAATTCAGGAAATGAAATACAATAAAGTTACCCTATCCTTTCCGGAAAAGAATGAAGTCCCTTTTCTTAAACAATATTTTTCCGATTCACTCCTTCAATTCAGGATTTCCTTTGTACTTGTTACCTTCCTATATGCCTTCTTCGGTTTGCTCGATCCGGTAATTGTCCCTGACTTTGCCACCGAAATCCAAATTATCAGGTTTTATTTTGTAGTTCCGGTGCTTTCGGTAGTTTTTATTTGCTCCTTTTTTAGCTTTTTTGAACGATTTTGGCAGGATTTACTCTTCGTTAGTTTTCTTGTTGCAGGAGCAGGTATTTGCATTATGATAACGCTTGTCCCGGAAAATTATACCTACTATGCTGGTTTGATGCTGATTTTTTCGGCAGGTTATTTTTTCATCAAACTACGGTTTTTCTTTGCTGCACTTGCCGGCTGGATTACATTTGTTGTTTACAATGTGGGTGCAATATTTTTTTCGGATGCCTCAAATACCCTTATTTTAAGTAACGACTTTTTTTACGCCAGTGCAAATCTCATCGGGATGTTTGCAGCCTACAACATCGAATATTATGCCCGCCGCGATTTTTATTTAAACCAACAACTGGATGAACAAATTGCCGAGGTTGACCATTTGAATGTAAACCTCGAAAAAATTATCGAAGTCCGCACCAAGGAATTGGTTCTTGCCAAAGATAAAGCCGAACAATCCGATAAACTTAAATCCGCCTTCCTGGCGTCCATGAGTCATGAAGTCCGGACACCTTTAAATTCGATAAGCGGGTTTGCCGAACTTTTACCAACTGCCGATGATGATGATGAACGCATTGAATATGTGGATCTTATCATGAGTAATGTAAAAGATCTTACCGCTTTAATTGACGATATCATGGACATATCCAAAATTGAAGCCGGTTTACTCGAACTCGCCGAAAGCGAATTCTCGCTAAATGAGCTTATGAACGAGATCATTAAATCATTCGATACTAATGAGTTTGTAAAAACAAAAAGCCTTAAATTAATTGCAAAAAATAGCCTGAGCGAAGGCAATTCCCTCATCATTTCTGACAAAAAGCGCTTGAGACAAATTCTGATGAACCTGGTTGGAAATGCTTGTAAATTCACAAACGAAGGTTACATCGAAATTGGCTATCAACTTTACCTGAACGAGGTGTATTTTTATGTAAAAGATACCGGGCCAGGTATCGAACTCGACAAGCAGAAAAACATATTCGACCGGTTTATGCAAAGTACGCTTACCCATTCTCCCGAGCAGCAAGGCAGCGGATTAGGCCTTGCGATTTCAAAATCGTTGGTGAAATTATTTAAAGGTGAAATCTGGGTTGAAAGTGAAATTGGGGAAGGTTCGGTTTTTTACTTTAATTTGCAATTTAAAAAAGGTAATAATTCAACACTTACATTTGTAAAAAATAATAACGAAAATATGGAATATAACTGGAAAAACAAAGTGATACTTGTTGCCGAAGATGTATCAAACAATTTTCTTTTGGTAAAAAAGTCGCTGCGAAAAACTGAAGCCGAACTCATCTGGGCTAAAAATGGGCAGGAAGCAGTGGACGAATTCAGGAAAAATCCTAATATTGACTTAGTTCTGATGGACATAAGAATGCCAATAATGAATGGTCTTGAAGCAACCCGGCAAATTAAGGAGATAAATCCCTCTATCCCAATTATTGCCCAAACAGCTTACGCCATGGATGGCGATCGTGAGCGCAGCCTCAGTGCCGGTTGCGATGAATACATCTCGAAACCAATAAACCTAAAAGAGTTTATTGAACTAATTGCTAAATTTCTTGAAAAACAAACCGGCTAAACTTAATAACTTAGATGGAACAAGTTACTCAGCATAATATTTCACTCCTTTTCGTCGAAGACAACGAGACCATCCGATTCTTGTACAACCGGTTACTTTCGAAGCGTGTAAAGGATTTTTACATTGCCGAAGACGGCAAACAAGGCCTCGAACTCTATCAAACACACAAACCCGACCTCATTATCACCGACATAAGTATGCCGATAATGGATGGCCTGGAAATGATTAAGTTAATAAAAGAAATTGACACCGAAATTAAGGTTATTGTGATGTCGGCTTACAGTATAAAGGAATACTTCCTTGAGGCCATCAACCTTGGTGTTAACGGATATTTGATAAAACCAGTTGAGGCCAAAAAACTCTATACGCTCATTGATGACCTTGCCTCCCAGATTTTGCTCAAAAAAGAACTCGAAAACAGAGAACAACTCCGCCGTCATGCCGAGGAAAGCCTTAAACGAAGCCTTGCCGAAAAAGATATTTTGCTTAAAGAGGTTCATCACCGTGTAAAAAATAACATGCAAATCATTTCGAGCATCCTTAAAATGCAGGAACGCCAGGTTGATGATCCGAAATTAAAAGAAGTACTCGAAGAAAGTCAAAACCGGATTCGCTCGATGGCCTTGGTTCATGAGGACCTTTACCGAAACGAAAATCTGGAAAACATAAAATTTTTAAACTACGCCAAAAGCCTTGCCGGAAATCTGATGCGCACCTTTTCGGACCAGCAGGGGAAAATTAATGTGGTTTACCAAATCCAGGATGTTTTACTCCCGCTCGATACAGGCATCCCATGCGGCTTAATCATCAATGAACTCATTTCGAACTCGTTTAAATATGCTTTTAAAAACCGCGAAACAGGCACCATTAAAATCGGACTAACATGTAGCAACGATGGCAAATATCTGCTCGAAGTAAGCGACGATGGTGTTGGTTTCGACAAAGAATTTGTGGTAGAAAATGCCAAAACCCTGGGCTTAAAAATCGTAAATAAACTGGTACAGCAAATTGAGGGAACCCTTGAATACGATTTTTCGGAAGGATCAAAATTTATCATCAGATTTTAATTCATTATTAAGCATGTCGAATTATAACATTTTAATTGTTGAAGATGAAGTACTTGTTGCCACCGATATCGAGGAGAGCCTCGAAAGTCTGGGCTACACAGTGCAAAATGCGGTGACCACCGGAAAAGCTGCCATCGAGGAAGTCGAAAAAAACCTTCCCGATGTAATATTGATGGACATCATGCTCAAAGGCACCATGACAGGCATTGAAGCTGCAAACATTATCAGGCAAAAACACAATGTTCCTATCATTTATCTCACCGCCAATGCTGATATTTCGACCATCGAAAAGGCAAAAGTTTCGCTTCCTTACGGTTACATTATTAAGCCTTTTAACGAAAAAGATCTGCGGACAAACATCGAAATTGCGCGTTTTAAATTCGAAAACGACATTAAATCGAAAGTAGAAAGCGACCAGTTTAACAAATTTTTTGGATTAGGCGACGAGAAGAAAGACCATGTAATTTTTCAGGGCAAAAAAGGCCTCGAAAAGTTAATTCCGGAGGATATTTATTTTATCGAAAAACAGGATAACCAGGCAATTATCCACCTTCTCGACGAAGAAATTTCGTCAACAAACAGCATCGAAGAGGTCGAAAAGTCACTCCCAACCGAAAAATTCTTCCGCGTAAGCGAACTTTTTATTGTTAATCTGGATAAGATTTTCATGGCGAAATTCCCCGAAATCATTATTGCTGATAAAATGAACGTAATTACCGTTGACGACAACAGGCAAAATGACCTCAAAACAAGGATTGGCGGGTAATATTTTTCAACAAAATCAGGGAAATATAGAACTATGAACAATTTGGATGTTTTATCCTCAATTTCGGTTTTTCTGACCGGGATTTTTGAAAAATACGGGCCAGATCCCGACGAATATGCCGGAATACTTGAATTCATTGATCAGATTGAAGCCGATGAAATCGAAGAATTCCGGCAAACCATGCTCCCCATCCTGAATCCTGGAACTATTATCGGCTTTTCGTTTACCAAGCCTTTTGGCTACAATGGCGACTTTTTTATCATCGAAAAAATTTACCAGCACTACGTTAGTCCCGACCCAAAATATAAAAAATGGGATGAATTTTTTCATACATTTCCCGCTGCCATCGCGGTTGTAAACCGGAAAAAACTGGCCATCGAAATCCTTAAAAACCTTAATAATAAGATTTCTGAAAATAACAGTCAGGTTTTAATTTTAGGTAGCGGTCCGGTGAGCGAGGTTTTCGAGTTTTCGACGAAATACCCCGATAGTCAGATGTTTTTCGATTTGATTGACCTCGACAAACGTGCCATTGCTTATGCCAAAGCTAAAAACAAGAATTTTTTAGCCCGGATGTCTTTTCACAACGTTAATGTTATCCGTCATAATCCCGGAAAAACCTACGACCTCATCTGGAGTGCCGGCCTTTTTGATTATTTCAAGGACAAACATTTTGTATATCTGCTCAAAAAATATTACGAATTTGTGAAGCCCGGTGGCGAAATGATCATCGGAAATTTCAATGTCGAAAACCCTTCCAGAAGAATTATGGAAATACTTGGCGACTGGTTTTTAAACCACCGTTCGGAGGAAGAATTGATGAGATTTGCGCTTCAGGCAGGAATTCCAAAATCGAAAATCGAAATTATCCGTGAACCTTTGGGAATCAATTTATTCTTAAAGGTGAGCAAGTAATTACCAAATCGCCTATCCGATTCATTTTAAAGAATTTCGGTTATTCGTATTTTAATGAATCTACCGGATTTGTCCGTGCCGACGAAAAAGCTTTTGTACTCGCGGTTAAAAAAGCCAGAACCAGCGACATGACTGTTGAAATGATAAAAATCCAGGGACTAACATTTTCGTGGTAGGCAAAAGAATTAAGCCAGTTATCAATAAAATAATAAGCCGGTATCCAGGCTATGAAGTTTGCAATGGCTACAAGAATTATAAACTCTTTGGTTAATTTACCGATAATCTGCGTTATCGAAGCTCCCAAAACTTTACGGATGCCAATTTCTTTTGTTCTTTGCTCGGTTATAAAAGATGCAAGACCAAAAAGCCCAAGTCCGGCAATGATCATCGCCAAAATAGTAAACAACCCAAGAATTGACCCGGTGTTCATTTCTTTTCGGTACAAATCGTCGTATGAAGCATCCAGAAAAAAGTAATCCAACGGAATGTCAGGGATATGTTCGGTCCAGATCTGCCCGATTCTGGCAACGGTTTCCTTTACATCGCCAGGATTGATTTTTACCAGCAAATACCTGAAATAGGGCGGATAAAGGTGTATCATCAGTGGCTCAACCTTGTTGTGCAGCGAAGCATAGTTAAAATCTTTAACAACTCCTACAATCTTACCTTTTTTGGGGACTTTAACATTGTAAACATATTCAAAATCGTGTCCTACAGGATTATTAATTTCCAGATCCCTCACAGCCGCTTCATTTATCAGAAATGCAGCATCAGGATCGGTGCTGAAATCTTTGGAAAAATCACGCCCATCAACGATTTCGAGTCCTAAAGTTTTTACGAAATCAAATCCGACCGACCAGGTTCGCATGCTTATCGCTTCGTCCTCTTCACTTTCCAGCTTTTCGGCTTTTTGTTTTTCTTCACCCGGAACCTTCACCGCCAAAAATGGCACTCTCTTTCCAGGAATGTCCGAACTCGCTGCAATGCTTATAATTCCACAGTTTTGAAGCAATTCACTTTTTAGAACATCCATTTTTCCAAATGCAGAATTGTCGGGAATCTGGATTACAAGCACCTGATTTTTGTCGAATCCCAGGTTCTTTTTTTGAATAAAATTGAGTTGTCTGTTTACCGACAAAACCCCGACAATTAAAAATATCGAGATGGCGAATTGCGCCACTACAAGGCCCCGGCGCATGTACAGCGATTTTTTATTGGCTCCCTTGGCAAAAGCATTACTTTTTAATGCTTCTGTTGGCTTAAAATTCGACATAAAAAACGACGGATAGGCTCCTGATAAAAGGCCAACTACGAGAACAATTATAACAATCAGAATGATCAGTGGGAAATTACCAAAAAAACTCAGGCTTAGATTTTTGCCCATAAACTGGTTAAATTCCGGAAGCACCAGCTCGACAACTAAAAAAGCCAGAAGCATCGAAATAACAGCAAAAGAGAACGATTCGCCCATAAACTGGTAAAAAACATCTGCGCGTGTTGCTCCCAAAACCTTGCGGAGCCCAACTTCCCTGCTTCTTCGTGCCGATTTTGCAGTTGCAAGATTCATATAATTGAAACAGGCTATAAACAAGACAAATATTGCCACAGCCGAAAAAATAGTTACGTAACGGATGTCGCTGTTCGGGCTGATTTCTTTTTCGGCATGACCGTAAAGATGAATGTCGGTGACAGGTTGAAAAACCAACCGACCAGTAAATTCTTTAGGGACGTTTGTGCTATCGCCAGCCACAACCAGGCCAAAGTGGGTATAAAAATTCTCATTAAATTTCCGCTCAACTTCACGGGCGGTAAGTTTATCGGGAAGTTTTATGTAGGTATAAAAAACTGAAGGACCGGGTTTATCGGCACCAGGCCATTGGCTCCGTAAATCGTCGAGCGGAATAAGTAAATCGAATTGAAGATGTGAATTTTCGGGTGGATCGGCAATTATTCCGGCGATAGTATAACTCCGGTTTTCGGTTAAAAGAGTTTTGCCTACCGGGTTTTCGTCTGCAAAATATCGTTTTGAAGTTGACTCTGTTAAAACCAACTTACGGGTTCCTTTAAGCATTTCGGAAGGATTTCCTGAAATAACCCGGTAGTTAAATACTTCAAGAAACAAAGAATCAACGATAAGTACACTTTTTTCGGGAAACCGGATATCGCCATTTTGAAAAATATACGGATTGTATGGGAGTGAAATCTTGACTCCACTTAAAATTTCGGGGTAACTTTTTATAATTTCAGGCAAAAGAAAACCCTCGGTAGCCGCCCAGCGACTATCCTCTCCCTGTCCGACCCAATGTGGTTCGAGGCGGTATATGTTTTTTGCATTGTCGAATTGCTGATCGTAACTCAGTTCATCCTGCACATACAGGAAAATCACAATACAGGTAGCCAAACCAACTGCCAGTCCAAAAATATTCGTCAACGAATAGCCTTTGTAACGGATAAAATGCCTGAAAGTTAATTTGATAATGTTTTTAAGCATCAGTCGTGATTGTGATTTGTCCTGAACCTTCTTGTTAAGTATTAATGCGCCTTCTGAAGGTAAGCGGAATGTTATCCTTGTTGGGAGCGCCAATTTCGACAAGTTCCCAATCTTTGTCGTATTGAGCGATTTTATGCTTCAGCACCGTAACTTTGTCTTCAGGAGGCACACCTGCACCTTCCCAGTTTATAAGTTCTACACGGTATTGCATTGTTTTTTTTCGGCCATTGATGCTTACATCAATTTCAACGTTTTGTTCAGGCTCGATATCAGGAATCAGAATTACTATTTCTTTCATTTTTTAAGTTTTTAGTAGTGTTCTGAAGTGGTTGTTTTCATCTTTTGTGCCAAATAAACTAATTTGTTTAATAACAACAATTTACCGGATTCCTCGGGGGGGGGAGTTTACCTGCAAAGTGTTCGATAAGGCCAAGTTGCTTGTCCGTACGTGAACATGGAAACAAGGCTCATCTTGCTCTAAAATGCCCGGAATAACTTTTGGAACCTGAAAAGGCAACAAAAGCAAAGCCCTCTCATGACTAAACATGAAAGGGCTTCAAAACAAACTAATTTATTTGGAAAATCCGCTATTCTCCCTGCCCGTGGCAGTTTTTGTACTTTTTGCCGCTGCCGCAAGGGCAAAGTTCGTTCCGCCCAACCTTCTTTTCGACTTTTACCGGCTGAGGTTTTTCTTTAACCTGGGTGTTGCTGTTGGCCTGCGAAAGCAAGTCGTTGCGGCCTTCTTGCAGACGTC
>CAIYZW010000476.1 GCA_903930725.1 uncultured Bacteroidota bacterium | reverse complement strand
ACTTTGTTTGCGGCCTTCAGAAAATTACCGAAGCTAATGGGCTTTAATAAATAATCAACGGCTTCAACCTGAAAGCCCTCCACAGCATATTCCGAGTAAGCGGTTGTAAAAACGATGTATGGCGGGTTTGCCAACGATTTTACAAAATCCATCCCGTTAATATCGGGCATATTAATATCTATAAAAAGGAGTTGTATCTCGTTTTGGCTTATGATGGGCATCGCTTCCGAAGCGCTCCGGCATTCGGCCACCAACTCGAGGAACGGAATTTTTTGGATATATCCTGCAATCTTTTTAACGGCCAGCGGCTCATCGTCAATGGCTATACATTTTATCATACGAGCGGAATTTTTAGATTTACTTCAAATTCGGTTTCTTTATCACGGATATCCAGATCGAAATCGTCATTGTACAATAATTTAAGGCTTTCTTTAATATTATCGAGGCCTATACCCGAATATTCGCCCTGAAAATTGGATGCAATTTTATGTTTGCTGTTTTTGATGATGCACGTGAGCGCCGTGGCATCAAAGCGGAGTTCGAAATGAATATACGATTCCAACGGATAGCTTACACCGTGTTTAAAGGCGTTCTCGAGCAACGAAATAAAAAGCATCGGCGGTATTGTAACATTGGGAATTTGTTCGGGAATAATTGTGGTAACAACAACCTCATCCGAATGCCGCAGTTGCATCAACGAAATAAAACTGCGTATGAATTCGATTTCTTTCTTCAGTTCAATCGTGTTTTGGGCTGCATCGTACAACAAATATCGCATTAAAGTCGAAAGTCGGACAATCGCATCCTGCGCCTTTTCGGTATCCATTTCGATGAGCGAATGGATATTGTTGAGCGTATTCATAAAGAAATGCGGGCTTACCTGATGCCGAAGCAACGCCAGGTTGGTTTTGAGATGCGCTTTCTCGATATCTTTCCGCAACTTTTCCTCGCTCAACCATTTCGCCATCAGTTTAACCGTTGTACCAGCGCCAATAATGAGGATGCAAATAATAAGATTATCAGCAAAAGCCATAAAAGGAGGTTTGCCCGAAGATGAAGGCCTGTCGGGTGCGATGTTTTCGGTTGGTGGGAAATTTGTTTCGGAAGTGCCTTGTGGCGGAGCATTGAAAATATTGAGGGCAATCACAACCGAAATAGAAAGCGCTACCAAAGAAAAGTATGACGGGTATCGCTTTTTTAAGAGCAGGCGCGGCACAAAAACATAAACGTTGATGAGAAAAATGGCGAGATAACCAAAAATATGCATCCAGTTTTTCGTCACTTCATGCCAGTTGATGTGCCCGGAGCTTCGTTCGCCAAAGTAAGGCACCGAAAAAACCAGCGCCCACACCACAATGTAAAGCAAAGCCTCAATTTTCCGATTATCTAACGAAAGTGATTTCATAAGGCAAAATTATAAACATAGCAACTTAAAACTGGATTTTATAAATAAAATTGGGGAAAAACCCAAGCTGGTAGGTTGTACTTATCGCCTTACTTCTGTCGTCATAGCTTTCGGAAAATACATTATCGTTGTTCGTGATGTTTTGGAGGTCAATCGAAAATGACTGCGAAAGTTTTTTCGTCCGGCTGTTATGTGTATATCCAATCTTGAAATCCAAACGAAAGTAATTGGCATAAAAATCCGAATAAGCGTCCGACGATAATTGTTCGTGTCCAGTTGTGTTGGAAGCTTCCAGATCAATAGGTGTGTAAGCCCTTCCTCCGGCGTTGGTGCATTTAATATCGGCTGAGATTTTATTCCGTTTTTCGCTTCCCACGTTCCATTCTTTCCCAGCCAGAATATTGAAAACGTATTTCCCGTTGAATGCCGTGTTCCGTTCTACTCCATCGCTTCCTTTGTATT
>CAIYZW010000475.1 GCA_903930725.1 uncultured Bacteroidota bacterium | reverse complement strand
ATTACTGTTAATCAATTTGAGTCGGCAGTTTGTAGTCGGCAGTTGGCAGTACCGCAAACTGCTTACTGCAAACTGGCGACTGCCTACTGGCCACTGCCTACTGCCTACTGCCTACTCCCACTTAGCCTGTTCCTTATTAAGAAAAGCCTTCATCCCCGTTTCACCTTCGCTGCCTTTACCAAACAGAGAACCAAATTTGATGGATTCGAGTTCGCAGCCCGTTTCAAAATCCATCATCATTCCCTGCCGCACAACCGACTTGATGAGCTTTACAGCCGTTGGTCCTTTCGATGCGATGGTTAGGGCGATTTTTTTAGTTTCTTCGATAAGAACTTCGGGTTCAACAATTTTTTGAACGAGGCCAATTCTGAGGGCATCTTCAGCACCAATCATTCCGGCTGTCATCAGCAGGAAGAGTGCATCGGCAAGGCCAACCAATCGAGGAAGGCGCTGTGTGCCGGCATATCCGGGGATTAAACCCAGGTTGACTTCCGGCTGACCGAATTTTGCTTTGGTGCTGGCAATTCTGAAATCGCAGCTCATGGCCAACTCGAGTCCTCCACCCAGCGCAAAACCATTAATGGTAGCAATAACGGGAATTTCCATCTTTTCGAGGCTTCTGAACGTGTTTTGTCCCAGCCTGGAGAAATCCGATCCCTGTCCGGGAGTTTTATCAACCATTTCGGCAATATCTGCACCAGCAACAAAAGCTTTACCTTCTCCGGTGATAATCATCACTTTTACCTCAGACATCTGGCCGATTTTTTCGATCATGGCATCCATTTCCTGAAAAAACCGCGTGTTGAGCGCATTCAAAGCCTGCGGACGACTTATGGTAACGATGGCCAAACCATCCTCCACAATGAGTTGTAAAATAGTAAAATCCATATTGCTAAATTTTTAACAATAATAGTAAAAATCCGGAAACCAAAATCAAGATTCTTTTCAAAGCTTATGAAGCCACTGAATTTGAACAATTTATTGACTTCTTAAAAATTAATATTTTCGTGGCCGAAAAGTTTAACAAAACTTTGAACCGAATAAGTTCATCGTTGTTAAAATATCGTCAAAACGATTAGTCTGCTTCTATTTAAAATTTATAATTCGAGTATGAAAAACTTATCCAAACCTTTGGTGGCGCTAAAAGTACTATTCGCCATTTTTATTTTTGTAACCAGCCTTACGGCATTTGCCCAGGACACACCGCGTTGCTCCAATGCTGAGCCTACCTACATAAACCGCATGCCGGGATTTTACATCAGCGATTGCAAAAACAGCGATTACAACGATGCCGAATTTGTTTATTACGTCCAGGGTAAAGCGCTTAAGATTAATAAAGGTGGGAAATATTATGATGTTTCGTACCGGAAAAGTGAGAGCGAAACCAAAAAATTCAGCAGTGCACAGATAAACCAGAACTACTTTAATGCCGTTTTGGAAATCAAGGGAACCGCCCTGGACGACAAAAAATCATTATTTTCAGCCAGCATTGATGGGAAAGAAGTCTATCTCAAAGTACATACGGCCGCTAATTCATCTGATGCCAGCAGTTACCGTATCGAAGTAGTAGAAGTAGCTGCAATGAAGCAGAATATTGCCATCAATCTGCGCGAAGCAATCGAAAGAGACGGTAAAGCTGCCCTTTATGGAATTTTATTTGATGTTGGTAAATCTGATATCAAACCCGAATCAGCAGAAGCATTAAAACAAATCACAGATTATCTTAACGCAAATCCCACAGTAAACATCATTGTTGTAGGTCATACCGACAACACCGGGACTTATGCCGGGAACATCACCCTTTCGAAAACCCGCGCCGAAAGCATCAAAAATTACCTGATAAATACCAGCAAAATTGCCGCTTCCCGGTTAATGGCCGAAGGCGTCGGACAACTTTGCCCGGTTACCACCAACAATACCGAAGATGGCCGTAAGCAAAACCGCCGGGTTGAAATCGTAAAACAATAGCCAATGAAAATAAAAATACTACTGTTAATGCTGACAGCAGCCAATTTTGCTTTTGGTCAGCAACTGCCTCAGGGTGTAACTTTCGATTCGGTTCCCTGTAATTATGCTCCGGGTTATTTCAATTACAATTTTCTTAAAAACAATGAATTAATTGGGGCGATTCAACCGAATTCATGTTTTTTCAGCGGAGCTGAAGAAGATAACCCAACATCGTATTTCTTAGCCGATTTTTACAACGATTATAAAAAAGACACCTTCAACACCAACAATGAAGCGTTTTTGTGGTTATCGAAGGCAATGGACGATTATTACAAACCCATCGAAGTGGCCAAATGGCAGAAACTAAATTGCCAGACCCCGGAATTCAATCTGGATTATCCTGCCAACTGGACCTACAGAACCGAAAAATACGAAGGCATTTTCGACAGCAAAGTTGTTACCGATAATAAACTTCTGCTGATGGTCATGGATCACCGTGGAAAATCCGAAGTGGTGATGCTGATCCGGACACCAAACAGTGCCGGTTTATCAACCATTCAGGTTATGGAAATGAATGCTTCAATGAACAGGGCTATTAACTTCAAAACCAACCCGGCAGTTGATTTTGTAATTGATGGGAAAACTTTTAAAACTTCGGAGAACAACTTTATGATTGTGATGGAGCAACATCATTTCTGGTACGCCGATGAAAAGGAAATTATCTAGTGTCAGAAAGAAAACTCATGATTTTTTCACATTGTTCGCATTGACATGTGATTTCTGATTGCTTAAAAAGGTGTATGGACTTAAGAACTAT
>CAIYZW010000474.1 GCA_903930725.1 uncultured Bacteroidota bacterium | reverse complement strand
TGTCGAAATTTCCTTTGCCAGTCATTGCATCCAAACCACTATGATTTTTGAAGTTTGATTTTGCAGGAAGATTATCGGACTCCAAACTGCTGAGTTTTGAATTTGTAACCCAAGGTGGATTTCCAATAACAAGAATTTCTTCTACTGAATATTGTTTGGAAATTTTATTAAAATCAAAATCGAAAACATTGAAGTGTGTTATTTCAATTTCAGGTTTTTTCGCGTCAGAATTGTCAATAAAATATTGTAGGATGTTAAATTTTGTTTCCCACACATAAGGTTTGTAAATCTCAACTGCAAAAATATTTTCTATTTGCATGAAAGTACTTAAGCAAGCGACAATAAAGTTTCCTTTTCCACAGGTTGGCTCAACAATAATTTTGGGATTTGCTGAATTTTGTTTCAAAAATCTAACAACTTTAGTTGCTAAATCAACATTGGTTTGAAAGTCTCCATATTCAGCTCTGTCGGGTTCTTCAACTATACTTTCGATGGAGCAAATAATTTTTTTAATTGCCTCAAACTCCAACTCATTATCGAAAAAGTGTTTGATTCCACAAGAATCAAACATTTTTTGATTAGCGGTTATAAGCGTTGTTGTATTATATAGTTTCTTTTTTAAGAAATCAGAAACTTGATGAGTAATATTTGCTTCAAATATTTTCATCATTGTGGTTTATTGTATCTAACAATATTGGTTATACCTTCAACTTGGTCGGTAAGAGTTACAATTCTTTGATATTGCAATCTCCATTGCAATGCGTTGGAAATAGTTAAGTAGCCTTGTTCAGGGGGAGTTTTTAATATTTGTTCAGCTAATTTGCTTAAAGTTATTTCATCTGCAGGTATGTTTTTATCATTGAGGTAAGCAATAATGTCAGCATCATTTGCCTTGTCTTTGACCATTTCTCTTAAGCGAAAAGTAGTTGTATAGTCGCCTGTGCGTTCTTTAGAAATAAAGGAACAACTTACGAAATTAAGTGTGGCGGTTTTAGATATTGGCTCATCTGTTTTGTCATATACGAAGACAAGTAGGTTATAACCTAAACCGAAAACCTTTTGCTTTGCCTCCTTGAATGGACAGGAAGACTGAGGTTGCTTTATTGAAGTTACTTTTATATCTGTCAAGATATCTAATGAAGGTAAGTCAATGCCACTTGCAGAAGAACCAATAATAACTTCATAAGTATCCTTTAGATGTTTTTGAAATTTCTGTTCAATTAATGTTCCTACAGCTTTGCCATCTGTAACTCCAAAAAGTTCTTTATGTTGAAATTTTGATTGAGCTTCACAAAAACGTTTAGCTTCTTCAATAAGTTTTGATATGGTTAGTTTCTCTTTCATCTTACAAAATTAAAATTTTAATTGAGGCCTCCCTTTTAATAAAAGTTTTATTATCGGTCTGTTTAATAATCTTGTTTTCAACATTTCGCTTGACTTGCTTATTTATTCAAAACAACAAAATAATTCTTCTTAAACTTTAAAGCCACATTTACCAGCGCAATCATTATTGGCACTTCGACCAAAGGACCGATAACGGCGGTAAAGGCTTCGCCGGAATTGATACCGAAAACGGCAATGGCCACGGCAATGGCCAGCTCGAAATTGTTGCTGGCAGCGGTAAACGAAAGGGTTGTTGCCTGCTCGTAGGTGGCGCCGGCTTTTTTGCTCATCAGAAACGAAAGCAGGAACATCACCAGAAAGTAGATGATGAGCGGGATGGCTATCAAAATCACATCAAAAGGTAGCTTTACGATGTATTCGCCTTTGAGCGAAAACATGACAAGAATTGTAAACAACAAGGCTATCAGCGTAAGCGGGCTGATTTTTGGAATAAAGCGGGTGTGATACCACTCTTTGCTTTTGACCAGGATGAGTATAAAGCGCGTGAGAAAGCCTGCAATGAACGGGATTCCGAGGTAAATAAAAACGCTTTCGGCAATTTGGCCGATGGTGATATTTTCGACTACGCTGCTCGTGGGAACGCCAAACCAGCCGGGAAGTATCGCAATAAAAAGGTAGGCGTAAACCGAGAAAAACAATACCTGGAAAATGGAATTGAACGCAACCAGTCCGGCGCAATATTCGGTGTCGCCTTTGGCAAGGTCGTTCCATACGATGACCATGGCAATGCAGCGCGCCAGACCAATCAGGATAATTCCGTACATGTAGGGCAGGTTGGCGTTGTTTTCGCCGGGGAATATTTTAAAGAAAACAATGGCCAGCGCAAACATCAGAACCGGCCCGATGAGCCAGTTTTGAACGAGCGAAAGGCCAAGAATTTTAAAGTTACCGAAAACGCCGCCCAACTCTTCGTATTTTACTTTGGCCAGCGGAGGATACATCATCAGGATAAGTCCAATGGCGATGGGGATGTTGGTGGTGCTTTCGGGTGATGATTTTAACGATTCCCAGAAACCGACGATGCCCGGGAAAAAATATCCTGAGAAAACGCCGATAAACATGGCAAGAAAAATCCACAGGGTTAAATACCTGTCGAGGAATTTTAAACGCGCTTTTGATGGCATATTGATGGTTTTTTTAAGTTTAACAATTACAGTTACAGCCGCATCCCTGGGGCTTTTCGGCATACACGGTGATACTGAATATTCCGGTACCCGATGCCTTGAACGCTTCGAGTTGCGGGCCGGTTAAGTATTTGAGTAAGATTTCATCGGGAACCAGGATGGCTTTCTTTTTTTGAACTTCGATGTTGTCGAAACCAGACTCGTAGATTATATGCAGGTAATCGTTGAGTTGAATGGCACCGGAAACACAACCGGCGTACATTTCGGCAGCTTCTTTAATACCTTCAGGAAGGTTTCCTTCGATCACCACATCGGAAACCGAAAGGTGGCCACCGGGTTTTAAAATCCGGTAAATCTCATCGAAGGCTTTTTCTTTATCGGGCACTAGGTTTAGCACACAATTGCTGATTACAACGTCGGCTTTGTTGGCCGTCATGGGCATTTTTTCGATGTCGCCAAGGCGGAATTCGACGTTGTTAAAGCCAAGTTTTTCGGCATTTTCGCGGGCTTTTTCAATCATGGCTTCGGTCATATCAATGCCAATAATTTTTCCGGTTTCGCCGGCAATTTCACGTGCAACAAAGCAATCGTTTCCGGCACCGGAGCCAAGGTCAACCACGGTGTCGCCCGGTTTGATATGCGCAAATTCGGTGGGCAGGCCACAGCCAAGGCCAAGATCGGCATCCGGGTTATAGCCATCGAGGTTTTCGTAGCTTTCGCTGAAAATGGTGTAATCGTCGCCACAACAACCCGACGAGCCGCAACATGAGGTTTCGTTTTGCTGCTTTGATTGTTTTGCAATTTCGCTGTACTTTTCTTTTACGATGTTTTTTAAATCTTGCTGATTCATAAAATTGTTTTTTATTTTTTCGACATAAAACTTATAAAATTCACTTTTAATTTCTTCGCGAACACGCCGAAACTCACTCCAGATAAACTCTTCGCTGCCGACAGCGTGCGAAGGATCATCAAAACCGATGTGGAGCCGGTGCTTTACTTTTCCGAGAAAAGCGGGACAATTTTCGTTGGCACCGCCACAAACCGTAATCACATAATCCCATTCCTGGTCGAGATATAAATCTACCGAATCTGAGGTGTGGTGGCTGATATCAATGCCAATTTCTTTCATCGCAGCCACAGCTTTTTGATTTAATTTTCCGGAAGCTTCCGTACCAGCGGAACACACGGTAAGGTTTTTATCGAACGATTGTAAAAAACCGTGTGCCATCTGGCTTCGGCAACTGTTGCCGGTACAAAGGATTAGTATTTTCATTTTTCTTTTGATTATTGGTTGTTCGACTTATTCCTGCGCTTTAGCTGACACATGCATGAGCCATCAAGGCGCTCATTGATATTCGTTTTTAGTGGCATTCCGTCTCTTTCCCATTCAACAAGTCCGCCGGCAAGATTAGCTATATTTTGGAATCCTTGATTTTGTAAAAACAAAACGGCTTCCCGGCTTTTTAATCCGGATGTATCGGCAAAAATCAGCCCTTTACCTTCCGGAAGTTCCTGAAACCGTTCTTTAAGCTGGCTAAAAGGCAGATACATCACCTGCGCCACATCGAACCTTTTGAAGCCGGCCATATTTTCTTCACGGACATCAATAAAAATTGCCCCGGAAAGTGTTTCGGCGTAAGCCTCCTTAGGTGTAAAGTTTATGAAACCGGAGCTTATAAAGCCTTTTGAACGGAAAAACAAATCGGACATTCGCGCATCTTTAATTTAAATTTCTCTTTTTGTTCTTTGTGCAATCTTATTTTCCGCAACCTTGCTTTGGGCCACAACTTGAACCCGGTCCACAACCGGAGCTGACTTTCTTTGCGCTTGCCACCAGGGTAGCGGAATTTACGCTGCCATCGAAT
>CAIYZW010000473.1 GCA_903930725.1 uncultured Bacteroidota bacterium | reverse complement strand
CCATCGCGCATATCATCGCTAAAAGCGGCAATGCTGTCGAGGTTTGAAGTAAATCTTTTTATGGCCTGATCTTTTTCGGGCAACGGGCTTCCACCAGCCGTCCAGCCTTCGCCGTAAATGAAAATCGTTGGGTCAATCTGGTGGATTTGTTTGCTGATTTCATTCATCGTTGTGATGTCGTGAATGCCCATCAAATCGAAGCGGAAGCCGTCAACGTGGTATTCTTCCATCCAGAATTTGAGCGATTCGATCATATATTTGCGCATCATCGGGCGCTCCGAAGCAGTTTCGTTACCGCAGCCCGAGGCATTCGACAATTTCCCGTCGGCATTATGACGATAAAAATATCCGGGAACCTGCAGGCTGAAAGCCGAATTTTCGGTGTCGCTGGTGTGGTTGTAAACAACATCCATAATTACCCGGATGCCTTTTTGATGCAGGGCCAGCACCATTTGTTTGAATTCGCGGATGCGGCTTCCAGGATTTTTTGGGTCGGTGGAAAACGAACCTTCGGGAACGTTATAATTTTGAGGATCGTAACCCCAGTTATATTTATTTTCGTCAAGGCGGGTTTCATCAAGACTCTTAAAATCGAAGGCCGGCAAAATATGAAGGTGCGTAATTCCCAATTCTTCAAGGTGGTCAATGCCGGTTTTTTGCCCTTGCTGATTTACACTTCCCGGCTCAGCCAAACCCAAGAATTTTCCTTTATTTGTAATTCCCGAAGTTGGCGAAATGGAGGCGTCTCTTACATGAATCTCATAAAGTACAATTTCACCATAATTTTTAAGGGAAGGTTTTACATCATTTTCCCACCCTTCGGGGTTAGTTTCGTTCATGTTTACAATGGCGGCCCTCATTCCGTTTACACCCACGGCAGTGGCGTACATTCCGGGAGTTTCGTTAAGCCAGTCGTTGCTGGTTTTAATTCTGAAGGTATAAAATTTGCCTGCCAGGTCGCCGTCAATTTTGGCAATCCAGGTTCCGTTAACATCTTTTGCCATGTCTTTTTCCTTAAAAGGCGTTCCGCCTGATCCTTCATTATAAATCAGAATTTTAGCTTTTTCGGCAGTAGGTGCCCATATTCTGAATTTGGATGACTCCGGAGAGTAAGCTGTCCATAGGTCGTTGCCTGTGTAAACCGGAAATTTATCGTAATCTTTTGCATCAATCTTTGGCTGCTGGCTGCATGAGGCGCTAATTATCAGCATAATAAATAATGAAATTGTTTGTAACGAACGGTTTTTCATTTTGATTAGAATATATTTTGGTTAATGTTTTTTGTAGTTAGGTTGCAAATTTAAATAATAATTACATTAAGCTTTGATGTCTGGTCTGGTGAATTATCTTAAAACAATCCTGCCTAACTCGAAGGAAACTAAAATCTTGTTCTTTAAAATTCTTTTTTGAGCGTTCATCAGCTCTTCCATTTCAAAGTCGGTGGCATGATGCATGGCTTTGAGGTTATCTTCAAACAATCGTTCTAGTTTACGGAGCTTCATCGAAAGAACTGCGTGCATTACCGCAATTTTTAGTTTATCCTCTTCGCGCGCAACGGTAATTTTAACCCGCTCCCAATCGTGTAGTTCATATTTAGGGCTAATTAGTGTTGCCGCCAAAGTCGAAATTTCGGGGTTGTTGTTATAAAGAAAATACTGGTCGTCGGGAATAATTCCTGCATCGAGTTGCTGGGCCGTAAGATCGAAAATCTCTTTATAAATGGGCGAATTAAACTCAATTTCATCGTTTTGCAAATCCCTCACGATGTACGAAGCCACATCAATGCTCATTTTTTCGGTTTTTCCTTTTTCGCCTTCCACTTCAAAAATCAATTCACGATTTCCGAAAGTCATGAGCAGCCTTATTACGTCTTTCTCCTGAAAAACGCTCGACAAAAAATCGTATTCAACCTGCTTTTCGGCGGTATAAACAAAGGCATCGCCAGTTTGAGCCGGTTCCGCGGGTTTGGTTTCTTTTTGTTTTTGATCGAAATGGCTGCGCCTGATGCGATTAAGCTCGTTCATCAGGTTTTGCTCTTCCATACCAAGCAGTTCCGATGATTCCTTGAGGTAAATCTGGCGACGGATAGGATCCGGAATGAGGGCAATGGAGCCAACAATTTCCTTTATCAACGCACCTTTTTTTAAAGGATCGGTTCCAGCTTCTTTTAATAAAAGATCGGTTTTAAAGAAAATGAAGTTGGTGGCTTTTTTGGAGATAAAATCCGTAACCTCGCTGCTGCGGTGGCTGCGGGCAAACGAATCCGGGTCTTCGCCATCGGGGAAAAGCACGATTTTTACATCCATGCCCTGCTCCAAAACCATATCTGTTCCGCGGAATGAGGCCTTAATTCCGGCCGCGTCGCCATCGTATAAAATGGTGATGTTTTTGGTGTAGCGGCTGATCAGTTTGATTTGATCGGTGGTTAGCGACGTTCCCGACGAAGCCACCACATTTTCGATGCCTGCCTGATGAAGCGAAATTACATCGGTGTAACCTTCGACGAGAAAGCAGTTATCGGCCGCGATAATCCCGTTTTTAGCCAGGTTGATGCCGTAAAGTACTTTGCTTTTGTGATAAATGTCCGACTCTGGCGAATTTACATATTTGGCTGCTGTTTTTTCGGTTTTCAGAATCCTGCCACCAAAGCCCAAAACCCGCCCCGAAAGGTTGTGAATCGGGAAAATTACTCTTCCGCGAAAGCGATCGTAAGTTTTACCATCTTTAACAATGGTAAGACCGGTTTTTTCGAGATAATCCTTGTTGTAGCCCTGTTTCAGCGCATTCCGTGTAAAATGATCCCATTCTTCGAGGGCAAAACCAAGCTGAAACTTTTTGATAATATCGTCTCTGAAACCTCTTTCTTTAAAATAGCTTAAGCCGATGGAACGGCCTTGTTCGGTATCAAAAAGATTGGAAGCAAAAAATTTGGCTGCAAAATCGGTAACATGAAAAAGCCCTTCTTTCTCGTTGAGTTCCTTTATCTGATCGGGTGTTTGCTCCTCTTCACTATACTCGATGTGATATTTTTTGGCCAGATATTTTAGCGCTTCGGGATAGGTAAACTGCTCGTGTTCCATCAGGAAGTTTACCGAGTTGCCGCCTTTTCCGCAACCAAAACATTTAAAAATTCCTTTTTTTGG
>CAIYZW010000472.1 GCA_903930725.1 uncultured Bacteroidota bacterium | reverse complement strand
TGAAGTAATTGTTTATTGTAGCCCGTAATTTTCTTTTCGGCTATTTTAATCTCGTCCGAAATAGCAGTGGTTGCTTCTTCTCCGGCAAAATTTACTGGGCCTATTCCTGCATAAGCCATTTGCCGGTCTTGAATTTTAGGAATGCCATAAAGTAAAAAACCTGAAACCGAAACCAGGAAAAGAGCTACCACGAAAATCCAGATAAAAAGTATAAAAATGCCTTTTAAAACAGCAAGCAATTTAGTTTTAAAAGTTGGTTCATCCGAATGATTATCAGAAGCATTCACGGTCATTACTGGTTTATAACCGTTGGCAGGCACCGGGGCTGCTGTCCTATCGGCAAAATTGCTTTTCATCTTGTTATTTGATTCATTATTTATTTAAAAGTTCGTCCTTTGTAACCAATGAGCCAATTATTGTAACATGTGTATCTTCGGAAACGAGACTAAATAATTCATCCATATCGTCGTTGGCCAATGCCACACAACCGTTTGTCCAATCCACGCCTCTGCCGCCCCCACCATGAATCTCGATTAAATCGCCAATACTGGCCCGACGTGGGATATTTCCTTTCCTCTTTTCTTCGGCAAATCTTTGTTTATCTATGTCGTTTGGATAATCAATCAAAAATGCCTTGTAGTATTTTGTTTGATGTCCGGATTTCTTTTTTACAATTTTGTATTTGCCTTCGGGTGTTTTTTTGTCGCCACGATAACGTTTTGTGCCAAACCAATTTTTGCCCAGATCAACATTATAAGTAGTCTTTAATACACCATTTTTGTAAACATGGCAGGATTTCGAGATTTTATCTACAATTAAAACTATCGCATGATTATCTTTTGAATAAGCAACCGTTTCTTTAAACAACCGCTGCCAGGTTGAATAATTGCTAAAATAGTCATCCAGCAAACCTTTTGCTGAATCGGTTGCCCGGTTTATGGCAAATTTGGCTTGCTTTACGCGATCGTTGCAAACCAAAAAATTACCACTTGCGTATGAAACTTTGGCTTCGGAGAGCAAAAGTTTACTGCGCTGAAAATTTTTTCTGATTTCTTCTCTTACCGGCAAATCAACAAATGCACGCTCAAAAACCTTAACCTGTTTTTCGATAGTAACCATATCGAGTTGGACTGTTGACTGGATGCTGGTTGAAGAAGTTACAGCAAGTTTTTTTGCTTCGGTAGCTTTTCGCTCTGATGCTACCGCAAATGAAATGCTTTTACTAAAGTCACGATTTAATACAAACCTTTGGTTTTGAATTTGCCAGTTGCTGATGGCTGAATCATAAAGTTTAGAGGCTTCTTTATATAATTCAGGTGCATAAATATCAGCTCTCGCTTTGTTGGCACCAGCTAAAGATATCCTGGCCTGATCAATTTCAAATGCGGGAGGTTCGGGCAAATAGGTAAAAAAGGTAAAAGTTCCTATTACAAGAATTCCTGCTATAAAAATGATGATAAAAAAAACCCAAAAAGAGCGATAGTACTTCATAAAGGTAAAAGGAATGGTAAAGAAAACCCCGGAGAAAATTCCCCGGGGGTTTGCAAATTATTTTAAAGCTGTCAGTAAAAGACTATTTACGTTTGCCTTTTGCTTTATCAATAGCTTCTTTCAACTCAGCGTTTATTCCCATTGATTTATCTTTAGCTGCTTTGATTTTATCCAAAGTACCAAGTAAGTCACCTGAAGCCAACATTGTTTGAGCATCTACAACTGAGGCATCAATACCAGCCATGTCAGTTTTAATTTGTTCAAGGGCTTCTCTTCCTTCTTTGCCCTTAGGAGCTTTTGTAAGTAAATCTTTGTTTTCGGTAACAAGAGCAGTAACTTCGGTCATCGTGGTTGTGATTTCCTGTTTTACTTCTTCGATACGAGCCAAAGTACTTTCTTTAACTTGCATAGCCAAAGTTTTTACACCTTCTAATTGTACTTTTACAGCACCATAACGGCTAAACAATTTTGATTTTTGGGTTTCAACATTTGCCAAAGCTACCTTTAACGAATCCTGAACTGCACCAAACTGAGCTTGTTGGTAAAGATCAGCGCCTGCTGCTCTTGCTTCTTCAACTGCTGCTTTTGCATTGTCGATTTCCATTTGTGGAACTTTTGCACATCCGGTCATAAAAACTACCATTGCCATCATTGCAAAAACGGTTAACATACGATTTTTCATTTTCTTTCCTCCGAAAGTCTTTTAATGGTTAAAAATTTAAATTAATTTGATTTCTATTTTAATCTGTTTAAAAAAGCAATTAAAAATGAGCCACTTACGATTGAGATTTAATTTTAAGAGCCGCTGTTCCCTCTCACTTTTCTATTCAAACTTTAAATACTTGTAAAGAACGATTTGTGAAAATTACAATATTTAGACGGCGTGCCTCGATAAAGTAACTGATTATTGGAAAATATTTTTAATTTTACGCCTTAATCATAAATACTAATCAGGATTATTTTCAAATACATTTAATGAATCGGCTGAAATACAAGTTGATAAGCGATGAAGATGTCGTCAAAATAATTGTTCACGAAAAGAACAATGATTTGTTTGAGGTTTTGTACCATCGTTACTACCGTAAAGTTTTAGATAAAAGCTACAGTTTGTTAAAAAACAAAGATCTTGCAATTGAGGCAACTCAGAATATTTTTTCGAGAGCCTTCGAAAAGCTTGCAGGGTTTAAAGGAAATGCATCCTTTTCATCATGGCTTTATTCCATTGCCTATAATTATTGTATTGATTTTTTACGGTTAAAAAAGCAGTTGCATTATCCCGAATGGAACAG
>CAIYZW010000471.1 GCA_903930725.1 uncultured Bacteroidota bacterium | reverse complement strand
CTTTTTTCAAATTTGTACAAAATTATCCAAATTAAGTTTTCGGATAAATTTTTCTTAGTCAAAAACGATATTGATAAAAACCGACAGATAGCAACGAAAACCAATAGTAAGCACTGCACATGAAATAGCTCTTGAACAATTACAGCCTGTTGAGCTTTTCAGAGATATTTTCATTTTGATACCTTCACATCTGCAACAAAGTGATACAAACCAAAAAGTATCTGTAATGAAAAAACTGCCAATTAAGGGTTAAAGTATTAATTTTGCAAGCTTAAAAATGAAAATGAAAAAACAAAGATATTCGGCAGCAAATAATGCCTAAATTGCCGGAACAGCTCACCCGAAGCATCATTAAACAGGTACAAACCTAATGGACAATGTAGTTTTTTTTGAGATGTTTGGGAGCGCTTTCAGGAAATTTTTTGCAAAAATATTTCCATGGCACGAAGAAAGAGTTAGGAGAAAGATGTAACGATGAAAAATAGTTCGACTAAAAATAAAAATTCATGAAAAGATTTTACTGTGTTTTAAAAGTAATCATCTTGCTGATTGCAATCAACATGTTTTCTGGCGTATCGGCACAGGAATCATCAAACGGAAACATCAAAAACAGTGTTTTCAAAAATGCGGGAAAATCAGGAGAATTTGTTTTACCTGTTGTGGCAGTTGAATCAACCGTTTTTGCCAGGATAGATGCAACCCATACGATTAAAGGTCTAACCGCAGCTTCAGACTTTGAAAACACAGCCTGCAACTTCCAGGCTGACAACCTTTTGTTAATTTATTGCGATGCCTCAACCTCAAACCAAGATGAGTATATTTCAAACGTTTTGATGGGTTCGATTAACAAAAACAGCTCCTGGCAGGGTGGAGTTGCCAATTATACAAACCTCTCAACAACAATTCAACCAGAAGGATCGCAGCAAATAAGCGTCACAAATGGAACTCCTTATTCTGAAGACCAGGTTACCGCCTGGGTTGACTGGAATAATGATTACACCTTTGAACCTGGCACAAATGAAGCGTACATTTTAACCAATTCAGGAGGTACAGGAGCCTCATTTGTTGGCAGCATTAGCGTTCCGGCAGAAACTATTGAAGGCGATTACAGAATGAGAATCCGCATGACCTATAACACTGTTCCTGCTCCATGTGGAATCGCCGGTTATGGTGAAATTGAGGATTATACCATAAAAGTGAGATACCTTTGTCCAACAGCAGTTGCTGGTACTGATGTGACCATTGTTGAAGATCAAACCTGCCAACTTAATGGAGTTGCAACAGATTTCAGTTCTTTATTATGGACAAGCTCCGGTGACGGACTTTTCGACAACACCGGTATTTTAAACCCTGTTTACACACCTGGACCGGCTGATATCGCAGCCGGATATGTTGAACTTTGTCTTCAGGCCGACCCTATCCTTCCATGCTCAACTTCTGCAACCAGTTGTATGACACTCTCATTTCGTCCCTGTTCCACCTCCAATGCCGGGTCTGATGCATCAATATGTGAGGGCAGCATTCACGTTTTAGCAGGAACAGCCACGAATTATTCAAGTTTG
>CAIYZW010000470.1 GCA_903930725.1 uncultured Bacteroidota bacterium | reverse complement strand
CATGGTTCCAGTACCTCCTGTAATGGTAAATCCACACAATACTGAAGTAGTATCTTCCCCTGACTCAAAGGTTACGACTGAACCGATATCAGGATTCACAGGCTGGCTGCCGTTGATGATGGTGTTGGATATGTGTGTGGTATCGCCATCCATCAGGAACTCACTTGCAACAATAAGTGGCTTTTTACCCAGGAAATTGATGTTTTCGTAATAGGTGCCATCGGAAACGAGTACGGTATCTCCGGAGGTAGCGGCATCAATCCCTTGCTGGATGGTGGGGTAATCGCCAGGTATGTGGATGATATTGCTTTGCGGCGGATCGTAAAATACCTGAACCAAATCCATCACACCATTTTCGTTTTCTCCGCCCGCAATTACAAGGTAATCACCAATACTGGCAATAGCAGGATTTAGGCAATTTACCGGCATAACATCTATGGACCAGGAATCGTCTTCTTCGTTATAAATATCAATGATATTGGAATAATCGCTCCAGCCAAAACTGAAAGTGGCACCTCCGGCAAAATAAACTTTGTTATTGAGGGTTGCTGCTTTTATCAAACAGCGCGGCGTAAAAAGGCTTGTTGTTGACCATGAGTTATTTGAGATATCGTAAATATCCACAACTTCGCTTGGAACGCCCATTGCTGAAAGTCCGCCGGCAATAAGCACTTTACTCCCAACCGCAGCCACTTCAACAAAGGCTCTTGGCTCTGATAATGCCTTTGTGATCCAGGTATTGGTATTCATGTTATAAATATCCACCCGGTCAGAGAATGTAATCTGATCAATCATGCCGCCCGCAATAACGACAAGATCGCCCAGCACCGCCGCTGCCATACCGCCTCTGGGTTCAGACAAGTTTTCAACTGACCAGGTTTGAGTTTGCAAATCATAAATATCCACAACATCAGAACCATTCAGATACCAGTCGGCAAATCCGCCAGCGAAAAAAACCTTATTACCAGCGCTAACCGCAGAAATCATAAACCTTCCCTGAGAAAGTTGTTCAACAGACCATTGCTGCGTCTGTACATCAAAAACATCTACTGTTGATATGGGTGCTTGCATAGAAACCGCTCCTCCTGCACAAAAGAACTTTCCACCGCATACCACACCGGTTACGTTGCCACGTGCAACCGATAAATTGCTGCCGGTAAGAAAACCTTGGCCGGTAACCGGGTCAAATACCTCAACATCGTTTAATGAACCAGAAATTCCATAGCCTCCCGCAAGAATCAGGCTATCGCCAAGAACTCCATAACCCATTGCACTTTTAGGCTCTGAAAGATAATTGTACGTCCACTGCCCGTAAACCATCCAGACGGAGCAGAGGAGAACTGCTGTAAGAATTGTAAATTTTTTCATAAGATTGATATTTTTAGGTTAATGTTTGAAAATTTGTGGTTTGATTTTACCTCTCCCCCCAGCCCCCCTCTCCAATTTGGAGAAGGGGAGGAAGACACGGTTTTGCTATTGAATGATTAATTTTTGCCTTGTTTTTCCATGCCCGGTTAACACTTCGATGATGTAGATTCCGGGTTGAAGTTTTGAAATATCGAGCGTTTGATTTACCGGTTTTCCTTGCAGTATTTTTTGCGCGGACTGGTTGTAAATTATAACATCATCAATTGTTGCTCCGGTTTGCATCTTGAAATTGATGGAATTTTTGCAAGGATTTGGAAATATCTTGTAAAAGGCATCTTCCTTTTCCTTATGCTCAACACCGAGGTAAGGATCCTGATAAATTTCAACAAGAGAAATCAGGCCATTTTCATTTTTACCTCCGGCAACAACAAGGTAATCGCCGGCACTTACAACCGAATGATGGACACGGGGTTCCAAAAGATTGATTATTGTCCAGGGATAATCATTTTCGGGATCATAAATATCAACCACGTCTGACGGAGTATGGTATCCGTTTCCCATAAAAACACCCCCACCTGCAAAATAACCCTTTCCTGCTACGGTCACTGCAAAATCGGTATCTGACCTTGCTGCCGATAGCTTTGCCGTTGACCATATTCCTGTAACAGCATCGTAAATATCCACCTGGTCGGTAGGCAAATTGAAACCCGTGATACCACCGGCAATAATTACCTTACTGCCTACGGTGGTCGCACTTGCACAGCCCCTGGCCTGCGACAAAGTAGCCGGAGTATCCCAGGTATTGGTAGAAAAGTTATAAATGTCAACACGATTGGTGGTAGTGCCTGAACCATTAATAATGCCCCCTGCAAAAATTGCCTTGTCACCCACAACGGCAGCCGCTATGCCTTCCCGGGCTTGTGAAAGATAAGTTACGCTCCAATCACCTGTCTCAACATTATAAATATCCACATTGTTTTTCCTGGACATGCTGGGATATTGAAAACCGCCCGCAAATAATACCAGGTTGCCATGACTTACCGCCACAAAATCTAACCTGTCAACCGAAAGTTGTTCCGTCGCCCACTCATTGGTTTGCGTATCAAAGATATCAACGGCACCAAAGGTTGTAGTATAGTCAAATCCTCCCGCAAAAAGGATCTTTGACCCACAGGTAGCGGTGCCGCCAATGATTTGCCTTGCGACAGATAATTCCCCTGCATCGCCCCAGGTGCCTGTTTCAAGATCGTAAAACTTTACGTCTTTATAAAACCCGTTATCGTTAGAACCTCCTGCAAAATATACTTTATTGCCAACCGAAGCGCCGCCCATCATTTCTTTGGGTTGTGGTAATTCGGTATAGGTCCACTGCCCGTAAGCCATCCAGGTGGAGCAGAGGAAAATTGCTGTAAGAATTGTAAACTTTTTCATAAGATTTATAATTTTAGGTTAATGTTTGAAAAATTTATGGTTTGATTGTTTATTGAATGATTAATTTTTGTCTCAATTTTCCTTGCCCGGTTGCAATTTCGATGATGTAAATTCCGGGTTGAAGTTTTGAAATATCCAGCGTTTGATTTACCGGTTTACTTTGAAAAACCTTTTGCCCGGTTTGGTTGTAAATTATCGCATCATCAATCGTTACGCCTTTTGGAAAGGAAAAGTTGAGCATGCCATTGCCCGGGTTTGGGAATATTGAAATTTCGTTTTGAATATTTATTTCCTCAACAGAGATAGCCTCACAAGCGGTTTCTACTTCTGCCTGGCTGTTGCAGCCGGGGGCGTTGTCGTTGATTTCAATTGTGCCATTTGGGGCTGCCAGATAATCACAAATGCTTTGAACCTCACATGTTGATAAATTAGAATTGTAACTAATGTAAATATTTAAGATTGATCCGGGATCAATATTGTCTAATCCTGACAGGCTTGTCAGTGAGATATTACCCCAAAGAATAATATTACCCCCGATCGAGGTAAGACTGGCAAGACCGGATAAGTCGTTCAGGTAGTTAAGATGTTGAATTGTGAAATATCCCTCAATTGCATGAAGCTGATCAAGTCCTGATAAGCTTGTCAGGTTGTTGTTTTCGTATCCCCCTCCACTAAGATGTAATCCCCCAATTGTTATCAGGTTACCAAGACCAGACAGGTTCTCAATACTATTGCCGCCACCAATTAAAAGTGGTCCCACTATGGAAGATAGGCTCTCCAGTCCTGACAAACTGGTTAATACCTCATTCGTTGTAATATTTAATTCCCCCCCGATAGTGGAAAGGTTACCCAGACCGGTCATATCTGTCAATGATTGATTACCACCAATATAAATGTCACCTTCGGTAGAATTGAGATTATCCAGTCCTGCAAGACTATTAAGTGTTGGGTTATTCGATATAAAAAGCTTCCCATTAATAGTGTTGATTACGCTTAAGCCATTCAGGTTGGTAATATCACTGCCCGAAATAAATATATCCCCATTCAATGCTGTGCACCCCGGGTAGCCCTCCTGGAAGCCGTCGATATCGGCCTGGGTGAAAAAATAATAATTCCCATATGGCAGGCAGGGAAGTGTCGTCCCACAACCATCTGCGATTTCAGGAGGATTGTCGCAGCCGACATCGTTACTATATATTTCCACTACTCCATTGGGACTGGCCAGATAATCACAGATACTCTGCGCTTCACAGGTGGATAAAGTATTGTTATTCCGAATGATCAAATTTTGAATCGAGGCTGCATTGATATTTTCAATCCCATTTAAACTGATCAGTGTGTTGTTACTGGCGATTTCAAGATCGCCACCGATAGATGCCAGATTCTCCAACCCGGCTAAATTGCCCAGTTCATCACTATTTGAAATAAGAAGATCACCTCCTATGGATGTAACATTTTCTAATCCCATCAGACTGGAAAGAGAATCATTCCAACCAATGACAAGTTCACCTCCAACTGAAGTCAGGTTATTTAATCCAATAATATTTTCAAGGGATTGGTTGCCGTCAGGTACATAACCTGAACCACCAAAACTTGGATATTGGCCTATTATAAGTCTACCTGAAATGGAATTCAGGTTATCCAAACCTTCAAAACTCATTAAATAGTCATTGTCCTGAATGATAAAATCATTGCCGACACTCGCCAGATTATTAAGACCTTCTAAATCTAGCAGATTGTTCGCTTGAATAATCAAGCTGCCTCCGATTTCTGTCAATCCTTCCAGCCCGGCCATGTTGGCACCACCATTTCCAGAAGGACCCTGATTGTAACCATGTCCAAATACCAGATCTCCATCTATTTCGGTCAAATTTTCCAGCCCGTTAAGATTGGCTAAGGAACTATTACCATCAATGAAAAGCGACCCGATTATTGAATTAATATTATTCAATCCTGTAAGATTAGTTAATAAATCATTTCCCAATATATGAAGGTCTTGTAAAGTAGTTAGACCTTCAAGTCCTTCCAAACTGATTAAAGAAGGATTTCCTAAAGGAGGTTCATTATAATTTGTCTTACCAATGCTAAGGATTCCGCCAACAGAATGCAGATTGCTCAAACTTGTAATATCGGCCAAAAGGGCATTACCAAATATCAGGAGAGAACCTTCAATTGTTGTCAGGTTTTCAAGCCCGGTCAAATCTGTAAGCAAGTCATTGCCCATTATTCGAAGTTCCTGCAATGTAGTCAGTCCTTCCAGCCCTTCCAGACTGACCAGGGAAGGATTGCCGTCCGGATAACCGTACCACCAACTTTCTTCGCCAAAAGTAACGACTCCACCAACATTAACTAAGGCACTCAGACTTGTTATATTGTTCAGTAGTGAGTTACCAAAGATCGAGAGAGAGCCTCCGATTGAAGTCAGGTTATCCAGTCCGGACATATCTATCAGCAGGCTATCACTGTGAATATCCAGATTACTACCAATGGATGTCAATACAATTAATCCATTGAGATTAATGATAGAATCTCCAGTTATTATTACATCCCCTTCAATCTCCTTACACCCCGGGTAATTAGTCTGGAAATTATCAATTTCGGCCTGTGTAGTAAAGGTGATGCCTTCGGGCAGGCAGGAGGATGGAGGGCAGGTATAAATTTCAACATCTGATTTATATAAACCGCTCATTGTTATTCCACCGGCAACAATAATTTGACCTCCCACCGAAACTACGGCACGATGAACATAGGAATTTAACAGGTAGTCAAGTGACCAGGAATCAGTGACAGGGTTATAAATATCAATCACATTGTAGGCCCCATCCCACCATGGCCCATTTAAATTGAGTATGCCACCGCCGACAAAATAAGCTTTTCCGCAAGCCGTAACTGCATTTTGTCCATCAGCAAAAGACCGGGCTAAAGAGAGGGTTGACGTAGTCCACGTATTTGTTGATGCATGATAGATATCCACCACGTTGCTCTGGATGTTTCCGCTTGTTGCACCACCGGCTATCAGCATTTCATTACCCACACTGGTAACACCAACCCAGGCTCTGGCTAGCGAAAGTGAATCAATAGTCCAGGTGCCGGTGGTCAAATTGAAAATATCAACCCTTTTTGTTACACCAGATCCGACAAATCCCCCTGGAAGAATAGCCAGGTCACCAACAACTCCTCCATAAACAACTCTCACGTCATCCAGACTTGTAAAAGTCCATTGTTGTGTTTCCAGGTCATAAATATCCACAACATCATAAGCTATTCCCAGTTTTGTATCCACGCCTCCTACAAAAAATACTTTGTTGCCACCGCTAAAGGCTGCAATATTAAACCTCGGAACAGAAAGCTGCCCGAATGTCCATAGCCCGGTGATTGTGTCAAAAATGTCAACGGTGGAAAAGGCTACCCCCGTCGAAAAGAAATCTACACCACCGGCAAAAAAGACTTTGCTCCCACAGGTGGTGGCGGAAGGCAAATCACGGGCTACCGAAAGATTATCTATCGTCCATAGCCCCGTCACAGCGTCATAAATCTCAACTGTGGATTTCAATCCTGAACTATTCATACCGCCAGCAAAATAAGCTTTAGAGCCAAGAACTGTGGCACCCATGTAGGCTTTTGGCACTGATAAATTGGTGTACGTCCACTGCCCGTAAGCCATCCAGGCGGAGCAGAGGAGAAATGCTGAAATGAGTAAAGATTTTTTCATTGTACAGATTATTTAATTTGTAATTCCTGAATTGAAAACACAGATTCTACAAAAATATAGTCAAAAAAGGGGAAAAACAATACGCATTTTGTGGTATGTTCAGGCTTGTTAACAAATTGAAAAATAAAAAAATAGGAGTTTCTTTCCAGAAAATGAAAGATGGGAAAACGAAGCTTTAAAATGCTGGTTGTTTACCTGCTGAAAATCTTATTTAAAGCCTCGGTTCTCGACTGAACATGGAGCTTTTCGTAGATGTTGTGGATGTGCGTTCTCACCGTTTCGAAGCTGATAAAAAGTTGATCGGCGATTTCTTTGTAACGAAATCCTTTTGCGAGTAGATCGAGCATTTCGCGCTCTCTTTTGGTAAGTTTTTCGATGTCGGTGTTTTGTTGCGCAGTTGGCCTGAATGCCCCGATTACCTTTCGGGCAATGGTTGACGACATCGGCGATCCTCCCTGGTAAAGGTCAATGATGGAATCGGTAATTTTAACGGAAGGACTGTTTTTCAGAAGATATCCCGAAGCGCCGGCGCAAAGCGAATCGAAAACATTTTCGTTATCCTCGTAAACAGTGCACATCATAAATTGGGTTGATGGCAGGATGGGTTTTAACTTTTTAACACATTCGATGCCGGAGATTCCCGGCAAATGGATGTCCATCAGGACGATATCAGGAACTTTATCCGGAATTTCGTTCAGGGCTTCCTCACCGGTCGAACAGGTAGCCAAACACGTTAAAGCCGGGTGCGACTGAACAATCGCCTCCAGCCCATCACGCATATCTTTGTCATCTTCAACGATAACTACCTTTATTTTTACCGGTTCATCAGTCATGTTGCAAAATTATCGCAAAATCTTACCTGGGGCAATCACCCTTTTGTTGTATTTTCGGGAAGGTTGACATTAAAAATTATGCTGGTGCCTTTACCGGGCGAACTTTGCATTTCGAATGATCCGCCCATTTCTTCCGCCCTTTTTTTCATATTTATTAAACCATTTCCATTCGACGATTTGGTGCTTTGGTCAAAACCTTTACCATTGTCGGTGATGGTTATTCTGATGTTTGGCTGGTTGATTTTTAATTCAAGAATAATTTCGGAACAACCACCATGTTTAGCCGAATTATGGATTGCTTCCTGAACGGCATAAAAGGCATTTCGCCTGAAATCAGGGGTGATGGATATTTCCGGGACAACTTCCGGGGCTTCCATTTTAAATTGGATTCCGAAGTTTTCGAGGTACTCGCCAAAATGTCGCCGGATGTAGGCAAATAGTGTATCCAACCTGTCGTTTTGAGGGTTTAGCGCCCAAACGATGATGTTTAACCGGGCAATCATTTCGCGGGCAGTGGAAGCTACTTTCGACATTTTTTCTTTGATTTCAAGGACACTGTCCGGAAATTTCGCCGTTGCCTCACTTATCATGGCAATTTTTGTAAGTCCGGCACCGATATCATCGTGCATATCCTGGGATATCCTGGCTCGCTCTCGTTCGAGCATGAGTTGCCGCTCGAGATAATTCTGATAAAGACCGGCTGTATTTAACAAAGCAATTACCCTCCGGGCGAGTAGCGACAGTACCTTGATATCCTGAAGGGAGTAAACTTTTTCCGACTTTTTCGGGCCACAAATAAAAAATCCATCCGGTTTACCCCCCGAAAGCAGCGGAACAATCAACTCGCCCTTAGTCATCTCAAAGATTGGATCTTTCAGGTTTAATTCGTCGGGCGAGAATATCTGTGAACTCCGCAGTTTCAATTCAAATTCAGGAGTTATATCAAATTCCATAGTATTTCTTCTAAAACCAAGCCCGATAATGCAGACCGGTTCATAAGAAAGGTCATTTTTCCTGAGGTTGAAAACAAATGTTTTGAAATGAAATATCTCATCAAGGCAATGCCCGATCCGGCATTTGAGTTCATCCAGATGATAAATTCCCGACAGTTTATCTTCAAAATCAGATACCACGGTGGCTGAATCATAAGATTCGCGATGGAAAATGCGGTCAATCATGCGCTGAATCCTGTCCCGCTGAACTAAAAAAACAACGACTGAAATACCCAGGATCAGGAAACGGGAAAAGTTGGTTTCGCTGATCGCCAGGCTGTCAACAAAGAAAATTAAGAAGAGGTAGGTAAAGATTATGATAAAAGTTGCGCTTAAATAAAGCAATGCTTTCCTGAAAAAGATTTCGATGTCCCAAATCCGGTATCGAAAAATTGCTACGAGGATGCACCCGATCATCATCAAACTTCCGATTCCCTGTATGTTGAAAATCAAGTATGGATACTTTGCGTTAATTTGCTGGACCCAACCATCAAAGAAAACAATTGGTATGGCTGTATAAATGCCGAAAAATGAGCCGATAATGACAAGGCGTAACTGATTGCGGGAAAAGGTTTCCTTGATGGTGATGAATTGCAGAATGACAACTGCAACAGCCAGAAAATAGGTTGATATCATCCAAAGCAACGATAACCTTGTAATGAGTCTGAAAGTTGATATTTTCAGTTCGTTCATGACCATATTATGATAAGACACATACCACCAAAGGGTAACCAATATTCCTACCACATAAAACCCAATCGTCCATTTTCCAAACCGGTTATAGATTTTAGCAGGTCTCGGAAAAAGAAGATGAAAATGGAGCAGAAGAGGACTGAAAAGGCATGTACTCAAGAAAAAGACAAAAGAGGCTGCCATAGCAAATGGTTCACGAAGCGTTAAATAATCAGCATTTTGGGTCACCGCAAAAAGCTGAAGAAAGATAAAAAACAACCTGACTGCCTTATCGTGGGGCTTTTTAAAAAGGAGGTACAGGCCGGCAATGGAAAGTAAAATCAGGATAATATAAATGGCTAATAAAAAGCCATAATTAAATTCCAGTTGCGAAGAAAATATGAGGGGGAATTCCATTTTTTGACCATCACGGATAATCTCATAAAGGCAAGTATCTCCGGCCTTGACACCCCGGTAAACAGAAGCCCATTCGCGAACATCAATTGAATCTATTGTTAAAAGAATGTCTCCGGGTCTTATTCCGGCTTTCGCTGCTGCTCCGCCAGGCGTAACATGGTCAATAATACATTTACCGTTTTCAGTGTGATTTGACTGACAGTCAATTCCAGCTTGCTGTTTGTAAATAAAATAAATAGTATTGCATACAATGGAGAGGAGTATGAGCAAGTAAGCCCAATAAGGAATTCCGCGAATGAACCGTTTAAATACCATCATAAAAAAATGGTTTGTTTATTCAGCAAATATAGGCCATAAAAAATGAAACAGAAAGCTCCCGAAAATCAAAATGGTAAAATAACAGGATTAATTTACCATTTAAGCCACCGTTACCGGATTACAGGAAAATCGGGTTTAAGCCGGATTGAATAATTTTCGGTGCCTTTTTGGTACTGTTTCTTTAAAATTATAATAACTCGAAAGTAAAGGAAAAGCAAGTCAGAATTAATCTGAAACTGTTTGAGATTATAAAAAAAACTGAGTCTTTACTGTATTCTACCTGTTACAAATCCCTCTGCAATAGCTGTTTTTGCAGAATTTTAAATCTTCGGTCTGTGTAAAGTGCAAAAGATTTTGCCAACTTCAATTCATATTTGATATGGGAAATATTGCCAGTATATGGTAGTGTTTTAGGATATTGTTCAAAAATTAAGAATCGCGCTTATCAATTTTCCATTACCGCACTTTTTCCGGTTTAGCCGGCATGGAACGAAGCCAAGATTCCAGCTTTCGTACCCACACAGCTATCATGGCAAGGATAACCCGCGGCCACATAAGCCAGAGCATGGGCAAACCAATGGCCAGAAACAAAAGCGGGTCTTCCAGTTGCGAATGTGAAACAGCCAGGTGATGGTTTAACAAATCCGCCTGTTGGGTGGTAACCTGCCCTTCGTTAACCTGCTCAATCAGGATAGCCGAACCATACGCCAGGCCAACGGCATTTCCCACAAACCAGCCCATCGAAACTTCAGGCGCCAGTCCGAAAAGCCGCATCAGTGGTTTCAAAATCCGGTTGATGATTATCAAAAATCCAAATTCTTCCAAAACCTTTTGCATCACCATCAAAGAGGTAACCAACACCAGGATTTTTAACGTCATTTTTATCATCAAAACAAACCAGCCGGTAAAAGCCGGGATAAAATCGAGATG
>CAIYZW010000469.1 GCA_903930725.1 uncultured Bacteroidota bacterium | reverse complement strand
TTACCACCGATTTCAAAAAACAATTAGCTCAGGCCGAAACCAAGGCTCTGCGTTCTCAGATGAACCCGCATTTTATCTTTAATTGCCTCAATTCGATCAACAGTTTGGTGATGGATGAAAAGCACGAAATCGCCTCGGAATACCTTATTAAGTTTTCAAAACTTATCCGGCTGATCCTTGATAATTCCCGCAGCGAAACCATCACCATCGAAAAAGAGCTGGAAACACTAAAATTGTATGTAACCCTCGAAAGCGCTCGCTTCGACAATAAGTTCAGGTGTATTTTTGATGTTGCCGAAAATGTAAATACCAGCTCCATCATGATTCCGCCGATGCTTTTGCAGCCTTTTGTCGAAAACGCCATCTGGCATGGCCTGATGCAAAAGGAAGAGGAAGGAACGATCACTATCGTAATTAAAATGGAAGGCGAAGAAGCCATTAGTATTTCAATTACTGATGATGGCATCGGGCGGGAAAAAGCAGCCGAATTAAAAAGCAAATCGGCTACCCACAAATCGCATGGTTTGAAAGTCACCTCCCAGCGGATTGACATGATGAACAAGCTTAATTCGACCGGTGCACAGGTAAATATTTTTGATTTGCACGATGATCAGGGTAATGCCACCGGAACCAGGGTGGAGTTGGTTATTCCGTTTTAGGTTTTTTGTTTACTAAAACAACGAATTTTTACCCCATTTCCGGCTTCCATTTTTTCACCCAAATCGTCAACTATCGCCAAAAACCTACCAACTACCAAGTTTTTCCTACCGGTTATCAATTCCCGCTTGATTTCGCTTTTCCCATAATTTACTTTTAAGGTGTTAAATCGTGAACTCATTTTATTAATATTAAAAACAGTAAATTATGAAAAGACTTTATTCAAAAACCAGCACAAACCACCTTACTATTTTAAGGATGGTTATCATTTTTATCAGCCTCGGGCTGCTTACTCCGGCAGTTTGGGCAAAAAACGTCCCCCAAACAGATGCGCAACAAATTGCTGTTACCTTTTACCGGCTGAACAATCCTTCCGGGATACTGAATCCACAAATTAAGTCGGCCACCGTCAAATCTTGGGAAAATGTTCCTTTGTTCTATATTTTCCGTTTTGTTACCGGCGGTTTTATCCTGGTGGCTGCGGATGATGCTTCCATCCCAATTCTGGCTTATTCTTTCGAAAATGATATGCCGGAAGTGATTGATAATCCGGCAGCAGCAGGAATTTTAGACAATTACGCAAGAGAAATCGCTTTTATAAAAACTAACAATTTTGATAATTCTGAAACCCTGAAGGAATGGCGTTCCATCGAACAAGGCCAGCCATCAGACCAGACTGATGATGTTGCACCATTGCTTACCACAACCTGGGACCAGGGGTGTTTTTATAATACCCTGTGCCCTGCCGATGAAGCCGGAGAATGTGGCCACACCTACACTGGCTGCGTTGGAATCGCTATATCTCAGATTTTGAAATATCATAACTTCCCTCCACAGGGAGTTGGCCAGCACAGCTACATTGATGGAAATTACGGCCAACAATCGGCTGATTTTGGAAATACAACCTACGACTGGCAAAATATGCCCAACGCTCTTACCAGCGACAACACAGCAGTTGAAACCCTGATTTACCATGCCGGTGTTTCCACAGATATGGGTTATGGCACCAGTGGTTCAGGTGCCCAGAGTGAAACGGTTCATGATGCTTTTCTCAATTATTTCAATTACAGTCCTGAACTCCAAATCATATACAGGGATAATTATGCGAACCCGGAAGACTTCAAAGCCTTGCTGATGGCTGATCTTGATGCAGGCCTTCCGGTGTATTATGCTGGCTGGGCGCCCCAGGGCGGGCATGATTTTATATGTGACGGCTACCGGCTAAGCGACGGAAAATTCCACTTCAACATTGGTTGGGGAGGAAGCGCAAACGGTTATTATACAATTGGCAGTTTAAACCTGGGAGGATATTCCCCTAACACCGGCAATATCGTGGTGGTGCATATCAAACCAGGTAATCCAGACCTGATCGTCAGGATCACTAATCCGGCGGATAAGGTGGTGGCCGATGCAGGAAGCAATGTTGAAATTGTTGCCAATACCGTAAGAGGTTCGGCAACCTTGATGAAGGTTTTTATTGATGATGTCGAAAAATACGCCATCGCCGAAGATTCAATTTCCTTTACCTGGAACACCTCAGTTGATGACCTTGGATCGCACAGCGTGAAAGCCTTTGCTATAAATGAAACGGACACGGTCTATTATCAAATATTGGTAAATCTTACAAATTCGTCACAATGGATTTCCCAGTCCAGCGGATTTTCGGTACCGCGCGCAATCACTTATCTCTCGGCCTGCGACAGCAATACTGTCTGGGCAAGTGCCTCGGATGCAAATAATCCCTGGTGGGCGACTTGCTCTGACTTTGCCCGCACCACCGACGGCGGCAACACCTGGACTCATGGCGTAATTACCAATACCGAAGGACTGATGCCTTCGATGATTTTTGGAATAGACCAGCAAAAAGCTTATGCCGCGATGTATAAATTGTCTGGCAACACGCCTATTGGGATTTTTATGACTGCCGACGGAGGCACAACCTGGAATCGCCAGGAAAGCGCTTCATTCGGCAATGCTGCATCATGGCCACAAGTGGTTCATTTTTTCAATGCCAATGATGGCTTTTGTATGGGCAATCCGGTAAACGGCGAATTTGAAATTTATACCACTTCAGATTGTGGAACTACCTGGATTTTAGTGCCCGGTGCAAATATTCCCAACAAACTGAGCTATGAAATTGGCGTTCCTGGTTGCTATTCAGCAGTTAATGATACCATCTGGTTTGGCACCAATAAAGGCCGTGTTTACAAGTCGGTGGATAAAGGACTCAACTGGACAGTTAATGCGGTGACCGTTATGAACGGAAAATTTGTAAAACCAGTGTTTCGCGATGGTTCACATGGCTTGTTGCTGGACGAACTTTCGGGTGCCGGCACGTTGTGCGAAACATTTGATGGAGGAGACACCTGGACGCAGATAAATTATACCGGGCCGAAATATTGCGGAGATCTTGCCTACATTCCGGGCACTACAAATACCTGGGTTAGGTCAGGTTTTATAACCGGGGCTTTGGGCTGTGCTTTTTCCTTTGATGGCGGACACACCTGGACGGATTTCCCGGGAACCACTGGTTCTCAGTTTTGCCAAATGGCCTGGGTTAATGATCATTGTGGATGGTCGGGTGGTATCAATTCAGGTTCCGCAGAAAACGGAATTCATAAATTTATAGGTACAATGTTGACCCTGCCAGCACCTCAAAATGTTGAGGCTGTTGTAAATATTACCAATGCAGAAATTTCCTGGGATGCGCCTGCTTTTGACCCTTTACAAATGACTTTACTGGGCTATAATATTTCCCGGAATGGCACAAAAATCAATTCCAGCCTGATCACCGGCTTAAATTTTTCCGACCAAAATGTGCCTAACGGACAATACAGCTATTGTGTAACGGCGCAGTATAATACCGGAGCATCCGAAGGTAGTTGTGTGCCGGTGGATATTACGCTTGGAATTTTTTATCAAACCGAGCAGCCTTTGCTGATGGTTTATCCAAATCCGGCAGATGACAAAATAATGGTAAAAACTACTTCTCAATCTTCGACTGTTACCATCTTTGACCACAGCGGAAAATTAATTCCGGTAACTGTAAAAAACCTTCAATTCGGAATTATTATGATTGATATTTCAGGGTTATCACCTGGATTCTATCTTGTTTCGGTAAAATCGGAAGAAGGGATTTCAAGATCAAAATTGATTGTAAACTAAAGGACAAATTTATTTTTATAAATCATTCATTAAATTTTAATAACATGAAAAACATTATTTCAAATACAAGCAAAAACCAACTTACCATTCTAAGGATGGCTTTCATTTTTCTTTGCCTCGTGCTCTTTATTCCAACAGTTTGGGCAAAAAATGTCCCCCAAACTGATGCGCAGCAAATTGCTGAAACCTTTTACCGGCTGAACAATCCTTCCGGGATTCTGAATCCTCAGATTCAGTCGGCCACCGTCAAATCTTGGGAAAATGTTCCTTCGTTCTATATTTTTCGTTTTATATCCGGCGGTTTCGTTTTGGTGGCTGCGGATGATGCTGCTATCCCCATCCTGGGATATTCTTTTGAAAATGATATGCCCGAGGTGATTGACAATCCGGCAGCAGCAGATTGGCTCGACAATTACAGCCGGGATATCGGGTATATTATCAGCAACAATCTTGATAATTCAGCAACCATTTTGAAATGGCGTTCCATTCAGGAAGGAATACCACTTGCCCAAACCGACGAAGTTTTGCCATTGCTAACTACTGTTTGGGATCAGGGCTGCTATTACGATGAACTTTGCCCGGCGGACGCTGCAGGACCATGCGGCCATGCAGTAACCGGATGCGTGGCAACGGCCATGGCACAAATTATGAAATATCATAATTTTCCGCCTCAGGGGGTCGGTGAGCATAGTTATACAGATCCTATCTATGGAGAACAGACAGTAAATTTTGAAAATACAACCTACGACTGGTTTTCGATGCCTGATTCAGCCATCAACAACAACACGCCCATAGCTACTTTGATGTATAATTCGGGTGTTGCTGTTGATATGACATACAGTTCAACAGGTTCCGGTGCTTATGACTATAATATTCCGGGGGCTTTTCTTAATTATTTCAATTACAACCCCGATATCTCGCTCATTTACAAGTCAAATTATCCCGATGTGGAGGATTTTAAGAACCTACTCAGAGCCGATCTTGACGCACATCTCCCGATTTGTTACGGTGGTACCAACCCAACGGGTTCGGGAGGGCATGAATTTGTTTGCGACGGATATACCATGAGTGATGGCACCTTTCATTTCAACTGGGGATGGTCAGGTTTTGCAAACGGCTATTACGTGATTGGAAATCTAAACCCTGGTGGTTTAAGCTGGGACAACGCAAATTCTGCAGTCGTACATATCCATCCATACAATCCTAATCTCATTGTAAGGATTACAAACCCGGCCGATAAAACCACAGCAAGTGTTGGCGACACTGTCCAAATTAAAGCCAGGGTTGTAAGGGGTTTTGCAAGCTTTATAAAAATCTTCATTGATGATGTCGAACGATCATCGTCAATAACGGATTCTATTTCCTTTACCTGGAGCATAACGAACAATGATCTGGGATCGCATATTGTGAAAGCCCTGGCTTTTAACGAAACGGATACAGTTTATTACAAAGAACTGCTAAACGTATCCGAATGGGTTACACAGGCAAGTGGATTTACTTCAGGCTCTCTCCCTGTATATTATTTGTCAGCCATCAACAGTAACGTTGTCTGGGGTAGTACCCAATCTGGTTCAGTCTTTACGAGAACAGTTAATGGAGGAACAACCTGGACAAGCGGACTGATTACCAATGCAACCAGTCTTGGTGCCAGTATGATTTTTGGATTAGACTCGCTTAAAGCTTATGTGGCAATGTTCGGAAACAATCCAAGGGGAATATTTATGACTTCAGACGGAGGAAATAGCTGGGTTCGACAGGCCAGTGCTTCATTCAACAATTCGGCTTCTTACCCCGACATCGTTCATTTTTTCAATGAAAATGAAGGTGTTGCTATGGGTGACCCGATTAATAATGAATATGAGATTTACACCACAACCGATGGAGGAACGCACTGGACATTGTTACCCGGTGCAAATATTCCTGATCCACTTGCTGCTGAGTGGGGCATCATTGGATATTATTCTGCTGTTAACGATACCATCTGGTTTGGAACAAGTGAGGGACGTGTATATAAATCTGTTAATAAAGGTCTAAACTGGACAGTTTCGGTTGCTCCTGGAATGAGTGGGAAACTCGTAAAACCTACATTCCGCAATGGATCTCACGGACTACTTCTTGATGGACTATGGGGCGGAGGTCTTCTATGTGAAACTTTTGACGGGGGTGAAACCTGGACTCAGATAAATTATATCGGGTCGAGCTATCACGGTGATGTTGCCTTCGTTCCGGGTACTACGAATACGTGGGTGCGGTCAGGGTATGATTCCGGTAACTCTGGCAGCGCTTTTTCCTTTGATGGCGGGCATACCTGGACCGATTTCGTTGGTACAAATGGTACCCCATATTACCCGATGGCCTGGGTAAATAGTCACTGCGGATGGGCGGGAGGAATCAACTCAAGTTCAACTGAAGGTGGAATTTATAAATATATTGGCTTGCTCCAGCTTACGATGCCCGCACCGCTGAATGTTCAGGCTATTGTTACCAATTATGATGTTGAATTAAACTGGGATGTTCCTCCCTTTGACCCAACTCAAATGAATTTGCTTGGTTATAATATTTCCAGGAATGGCACAAAAATCAATTCCAGCCTGATCCCCAGCTTGACTTATTCTGATTTGAATGTTCCCAACGGTCAATATAATTATTGCGTAACGGCACTTTATAACATCGGGGAATCAGAGGGCAGTTGCCTGCCGGTAGATATTACTGTCGGAATTTCAACTCCAGGTGATCAATCTTTGCTGATGGTTTATCCAAACCCGGCAGATGACAAAATAATGGTAAAAACTACTTCTCAATCTTCGACTGTTATCATATTTGACCACAGCGGAAAATTAATTCCGGTAACTGTAAAAAACCTTCAATCCGGAATTATTACGATTGATATTTCAGGGTTATCACCTGGATTCTATCTTGTTTCGGTAAAATCGGCAGATGGAATTTCAAGATCGAAATTGATTGTAAACTAAAGGACAAATTTATTTTTTCTAATCTTAATAATTTAAATCAGCATGGAAACTTCAACAGTAATGGTAGCAGGTGCTACAGGATTCTTAGGCAAAGAAATTTGCCAACAACTCAGGGCAAAAAATCTGTCCGTTAAAGCTATGGTGAGAAATACAACAAGCCTCGACAAAATAGAAAAACTTACCCGACTTGGTGTCCAGGT
>CAIYZW010000468.1 GCA_903930725.1 uncultured Bacteroidota bacterium | reverse complement strand
AGCGGATCACACAAAGGCCGGCGCATCAACCCACCGATGAATTTGCCTGTAAGGCCAACAACCGACATGGCCAAAGAGGGCCTGTTCAACATACTCAACAACATTATTGATTTTGAAGATCTCACTGTTCTGGATCTTTTTGCCGGGACAGGTAATATCACATTTGAATTTGCTTCACGCGGGGCTTCATTGGTAACTGCCGTTGATCTCAACTTTAAATGTGTTGATTTTATTAAGAAAACGGCAAAAGAAATTGGTTTTGAAACTGTGAAGCCCGTCAGGTTTGATGTATTCCGGTTTTTAAAATCTTCACCAAAAAGCTACGACCTGATTTTTGCTGATCCACCCTACGATTTGGAAGGTATTGATTTGTTGCCCGATTTGATTTTTGAACAAGAATGGCTCAATAAAAATGCCTGGCTTATCATCGAACATTCCAGAGGAATTGACTTTACCAGGCATAAATATTTTTCGCAGCAGCGTAATTACGGTAAGGTGAATTTCACCTTTTTTGAACGAGTTTAATACTCGTCTTCATGAAAAAAGAAATCATCCTTGGTAGGATAGTCGGGCCAGATATCTTCGATACGTTCATATACCTCACCTTCATCCTCTATTTCGACAAGATTTTCGATGACTTCCTGCGGTGCTCCCGATCTGACAGCAAAATCTATTAATTCGTCTTTTGTTGCCGGCCAGGGTGCATCCTCCAATTTTGAAGCTAATTCTAACGTCCAATACATAGGCCGATAATCTAATTATTATGTTTGTGCAAAAGTAAATTTTTTAACGAAAGCTATTAAAAATATCTCAATTATTTTAAAACATCAAACTCTTGCTTTCCAGGGTGTTTCCTCAGCGCCAAAGTCCTTTGCCAATTTTCGCGACAAAACAAACAAATAATCCGATAAACGGTTCAGGTATTTTATCACCAGATCGTTAACCTTTGAGTGCTGCGACAGCTTGATAACAAGGCGCTCGGCACGGCGACAAACCGTGCGGGCAATGTGGCAGTACGACACCACAGGATGGCCGCCCGGAAGCACAAAGCTGGTGATGGGTGGCAAGGTTTCGTTCATGACATCAATCTCATTTTCGAGACGGATAATGTCGTCTTCGTAAATTTCGGGCAATTTCCGCAATGGCTCATGCGCCGGATCAAGCGCTAAAATTGATTCGGCAGTAAAAATGCGGTCCTGTATTTCGATGAGCAGTGTTTTTGTTTGCTCATCAATGGCCTGATCGCGGACAAGCCCGATAAAAGAATTAAGCTCGTCAAGCGTGCCATAAGCCTCGATACGCTCGTGGAATTTTGGAACACGGGTTCCGCCAATGAGCGATGTTTCGCCTTTATCGCCGGTTTTTGTATAGATTTTCCATTCGTTGCTCATCAATTTGTTCTCCTTATTTAACCGGCGGGTTGCAACTGGTAATCTGCCATCGTTTTAATGTGTGGATTTACATCGTCACTTTCGACAAAACCATCTCTCAATCTGATAATCCGGTGCGCAAAACGTGCAATTTCTTCTTCGTGGGTAACCACAATTACGGTATTTCCCAATTGATGGATTTCTTCAAAAAGACCCATCATTTCGATGGATGTTTTTGAGTCGAGATTTCCGGTTGGT
>CAIYZW010000467.1 GCA_903930725.1 uncultured Bacteroidota bacterium | reverse complement strand
TGCTGCGATTTTCGATAAATTTTAATAGCCATTTTACGGTCAGAATTTTTGATTGAAATTTAAACAAACCTGCATCAAAATAGTTTGGAAGGGCTTTTAATAAGCTCTGTTTTAAGACAAAAAGGCGCGCTGTATCCGATCAAAACGTCATCGTTAAAAAGCTTTCCGCACCTCTCAAAAATGGCAAAAACCAAATATTCAGAAAGTTTCTTTATTATTTAACAGTTTTTTATATTTTTGCAACCCTTAAAAAGCAGAATCTGCTAAAACATTAATAACTTAACATTTACGGTCTTAAAAAATGAAGGTATATCAAACTGACGAAATTCGCAACATTGCCCTCGTTGGAGGAGCAAAGGCAGGAAAAACCACACTTGCCGAATGTATGCTTTTAGAAGGTGGAGTGATTAACAGAAGAGGTTCTGTTGACGATAAAAATACAGTTTCCGATTACAGGGACATCGAGCACGAGCGCCAGAATTCAGTTTCTTCAACGGTGCTTTATGCCGAATTTGGCGGAAAGAAAATCAATATTATTGATACCCCCGGTTTCGATGATTTTGTTGGAGAAGTTGTTTCGGCACTTAAAGTAGCCGATACCGGCGTAATGGTTATCAACGCACAGAACGGTGTTGAAGTTGGCGCCGAAATCAGTTGGAGATACACCTCACGGAACAATACTCCAGTAATTTTTGCCGTAAACCACCTCGAACACGAAAAATCGAATTTCGACGAAACCATCCGCCAGTTAAAGGCTCAGTTTGGTGGTCACGTTACAATCTGCCAGTATCCTGTAAATGCAGGTCTTGGTTTTGATTCGGTTGTTGACCTTATCAAAATGAAGATGTTTAAATATGCCGATAATGGCACAGCGCAGGAATTGGAAATTCCGGCATCAGAAAAAGCCAAAGCTGAAGAACTTCAGGGAATCCTCATCGAGGCTGCCGCCGAAAATGATGAAGCTTTGATGGAAGTTTTCTTCGAGAATGGGACACTTTCGGAAGATGAAATGCGCAAAGGCATCAAGGCTGGCTTGATTCATCGCGGAATGTTCCCGGTTTTCTGCATCAATGCAAAACATAATATGGGCGTTAAACGCCTGATGGAATTTATCTCCACAGCTGCTCCCGCACCAACCGAAATGCCTCCGGTAAAAACCACCAAAGGCAAAGAACTGAAGTGCAATCCTGCCGAACCAACATGTTTATTGGTGTTCAAAACATCAATTGAATCGCACCTTGGCGAAGTTTCGTTCTTCAAAGTTTACAATGGCGAAATAAGCGAAAGCAGCGATATGGTCAACGGAAACAACAGCACCAAAGAAAGAATGTCGCAGTTGTTTGTGATGGCTGGTAAAAACCGCGAAAAAATCACCAAATTTGTTGCCGGCGATATTGGTGCAACCATCAAACTCAAAAATACCGCCACCAACGAAACGCTTAATGCGCCCAAAATAGCCGACGATATTATTGAGCCGATCGTATTTCCCGACACCAAAATTACCCTCGCTGTAAAAGCCAAGAACCAGGGTGACGAAGAAAAGCTGAATGCCATTCTTCATGAAATGCATCGGGTTGATAAAACTTTTACAATCAGCTACTCACGTGAGTTAAAGCAGCTTATTGCCGGCGGGATGGGCGAATTGCACCTCAATCTGATAAAATGGATTGTCGAAAATATCGAGAAAATTCCTATCGAATATATCGTTACCCGAATTCCTTACCGTGAAACCATCACCAAAAAAGCCAAATCAATGTACCGCCACAAAAAACAATCCGGTGGATCAGGGCAGTTTGGTGAAGTTCACATGATGATTGAGCCTTACACCGAAGGAATGACTTTTACAAATGAGTTCCCAATCAGGGGAACCGACGAAGTTATCCTCGACTGGGGCGGAAAACTCATCATGAAAAACTGTATTGTCGGAGGTGCCATTGATGCACGCTTTTTACCGGCAATTATGAAAGGTCTGATGGAAAAGATGGAAGACGGCCCATTGACTGGTTCTTATGCCCGCGACATCGTTGTTTACATTTATGACGGTAAAATGCACCCGGTTGATTCGAACGAAATTTCGTTCAGACTTGCATCACGACACGCTTTCCGCGAAGCCTTTAAAAATGCAGGTCCAAAAATCCTCGAGCCAATTTACGACGTAGAAGTTGTTGTTCCCGAAGAAAAAATGGGCGATGTTATGACCGACCTCCAGGGACGTCGCGCGGTGATTATGGGCATGGACAGCGAAGGAAACTACCAGAAAATCAAGGCAAGAGTTCCTTTGGCCGAAATGAACCGTTATTCGACTGCACTAAGCTCGATAACCAGCGGACGCGCAATTTATTCGCTCAAATTTGCCGAATATGCCCAGGTACCTGGCGAAGTTCAGACCGCTCTGCTTAAAGCTTACGAAACCGAACAAGCTGAAGACGAATAGTTTAACACTAATTTATATCGAAAAAGCCGGCAACTTAAGTGCCGGCTTTTTTTGTGCCCCAGCAATTTTTGATTCCTGATCATTTGGCTAAACTTTATAAGAATTATTCATCCTAATGAAGAATTGCAAATTAAAATAAACCAGGTAAATAATTGGATTTCCTGCAATCCGACTTTACAAAACCACCTTCATTTTACATGCGTTACAATCAAAAACCAGTTTGTACTTTCGCTGGTTGTCGTTCATAAACATCACATCTTCGGTGGCGCCTTCTTTTTTTCCGGTGCAAAGTCCCATCTGGAATTTTACACAATATTTGGTGGTCATAATTTCTGCCTGTCCTTCAGGTGCTTCTTTTTCAAAACCATACGTCAGGCTGGTTACACCGTGCCGCTTGTAAAATGCCACCGCCTTTTCGTTTACGATATTTGCCTGGAAACCGAGTTCCTTCTCGGGATAAGGAAAATCGTTTTTGATGATGGCCGAAGTTTCGGTTTTGTAGTTTTTTAGCCTTTCGGCGGATAATTGCTCCAGGATAAGCCGCCTCGAATCGTTTAATACCGAAGCCGGAAAAAATAGCGCCTGGCTCAGATTGATCTCAACTTCTTTAACTTCAAAAATCGTATCACCCGATTTGGATAATTGTTTCCGGATGGTTTCGAGTGCCTTGTCGGGATTATTGGCCGGAATTTTTTCGGTTCCGATAATGAGGTTTGTGCGGTTAAAATCTTCATCCGAAACCTCCAAAACAATGGTATTTTCGTCTTCACGAATCACAGTTTTAACCGCGATTTTCCTTACTGTATTTGAGTTTTCGAGCTTTTTATTCATTTCCTGGTCGTGGTTTCGGTAAATTTCGGCACCAGCAAATAAACCATTCATCGAATCGGGGAAGAGTTTCCCATTGTCGTTTTTATTTAACCTCAGACCCAACAGATTTTTTCTAGCATCAAAAAAACAAAGTCCATCGCCATTATTCAATATTTCGTCGGTTTGGATTTTAAAATACTTTTCGGTCAGTTCACCAACCTTTCCAAGGTATTTTCCCAGCGATTTTGGAGTATCAAAAGACGAAACCTTCGACTTGCGGCCCTCGATAAAATAATTGGTAAATCCACGATTAAACGATTTTTCGGGATCAGGAATAAAATCAAAAACCACCCTGCCCGAGGAGGCTTTTGTAAATCCGGTGGAGCCTTCTAAAATTTCATCAATTTTAAGCCGGTAAAAGGCCGTTACATTTTTAACGTAATCCACGTCTTTAAGGCGGCCTTCGATTTTGAACGAAGAAATGCCTGCAGCCATCAACTGGCGCAGGTAGCCCGAAAGATTAAGGTCTTTGGGCGATAAAAGGAACTTATTTTTAACGATAGTTTTCCCGTGTTTGTCGGTCAGATCGTAGTACGAGCGGCATGGCTGGGCGCATTCGCCACGGTTTGCGCTCCCCTTTTTTATGGCATGGCTAAAATAACACTGTCCGCTGTAGCAAACACACAACGCCCCATGAACAAAAAATTCAAGGTCAATTTTACTGGTTGCTCTTATTTCTTCGATTTGCTTTAACGATAACTCTCTTGCCAGGATAGCTCTTTTAAAACCAACATTTTCGAGAAAACGGATGTTTTGAGGGTTGTGGTTGTGCATTTGGGTGCTCGCAAAAATCGGGACCGGTGGCAAATCCATTTCAAGGATACCATAATCCTGAATAATGATGGCATCAGCGCCAAGCCCATACAATCGTTGAATGACCTTTTGAACTTCGTCGAGCTCATGATCGAACAAGATTGTATTAATCGTTACATAAACCCGGGCATTAAAAAGATGGGCGTATTTTATCAGTTCCGAAATCTCGTCCAATGAATTACCAACAGCAGCGCGGGCGCCAAATTTTTGATAACCGATATAAACGGCATCAGCGCCAAAATTGATGGCGGTTTTTCCGGATTCGACATTTTTGGCCGGAGCCAATAATTCAATCTTATTCATTTTCTGTAAGTTAACAGTTTTGTAGTGGCGCAAATATCGCTATAATACTTTTAAGATTGTCGTTTCGATATTTCCTGCTCAGATACACCACTTAAAAAGGACTAAAATTTTAGGTTTTGGGTAAGATTTATTGTTTAATTTCGCTTCAATTTAAAATGATATCTGAAAATGAAAAAGCACGGAATTTTATTATTTTTAACCTTGATGATTTTCAGCTTGGCAGGTGAACAATCCTTTTCGCAAGGTTTGCTTAAAAAGTTGAAAAACAAGTCCGAAGACAAAGTTGTGGAAAAGATTTTTGGTAAAGAAAATCAAAACCAGAACGGTCAGAACGGTCAGAACAATCAAACCAACCAGGATAATTATCCTGACCAGGGCGGATCATCTTCATCATCAGGTGTGAACAATACCCGAGGTGGCGGACTCAGCAACACAGCACCAGATGTTAAAGCAAACATCAAAGACGCCGGAACTTCTTTTGAAGGCAAAAAATACAGCGATTCACGTTTTTCGGTTCGGCAAGCCATTTTAGGCATCGAACTCGAAATCGGTAAACAAATTCTCAAAGGTCTGCCCGAATCAATTTCAGGCCTCGGTAAAATTGACGAAGAAGATAATGTAACCAGCTCGGGGATTGGTTTTGTTGGTTTGATTATCGAGCGCAAATACCGTAAAGGCGATCAGGAACTTAGAATTACCATCGGCAACGATGCCGGTCTGCTTTCGGCAGCAAACATGTACCTTGCATCTGGTTCTTATGCCTCCACACAGGATCAGAACCATAAACAGGTTAAATTTAAAGAATACCGGGCGGTTCTCGAATATGATGAATCATCTGGCTATAAGCTAAGTGTGCCTTTCGGACAATCCTCCATCCTTATTGCCGAAGGAACCAACTTTGCAAGCGAGCAGGAAATAATGGATGCCGCAGATAAAATTGATATCGAAAAAATTAAAAAAGAATTAGGAGAACAATGAAAAAGCTGATAATAAGTACCTTAATGGTTGTGCTATTCCTTGGAATTCAGGTTAAAGCACAGGATGTACAGGAAAAACTTAACGAAGCACAGGCTTCGTACAGTTCGGGAGATCTTGAAAATGCACGTTTTGCGCTTCAACAAGCGCTTCAAGGGATTAACCAGGCTATTGGCAAAGATATTCTGGCCTTGATGCCCGATAATCTTGGCGGGATGGAAAAAGATGTAGCCAACGACAATGTAACCGGTGTAACTGCAGGTTTTGCCGGTTTGTTTGTTAATCGCAATTATAAAGGCGAAAACAAAGACGCTTCAATTCAGATTATGAGCGATTCACCAATGATCACGGCAATTAATGCCATGCTTTCGATGCCAGCGTTTATGAATCAGGATCCCAACCAAAAGCGGATAAAAATCGAAAACTACAAAGCGCTCCTTACAAAAAGCGTTAGCTCCGATGGCAATGTTTCGTACAACATCCAGATGCCGTTTGGAAGTTCGATGTTTACTTTTTCGTGTAACGGAATTGCCGATGAAAACGAGGTTACGGGTCTTTTAAAAAACATTCCGGTTGATAAAATTGTGAAGACTGCCGAGTAAACATACTGTTGTTTTAACGATAATGGAGAGGCTGCTTTTTAAAGGCAGCCTTTTTTATTTTGGTTTAAGCAAAAAATTTTCCCTTAAAAGATTTGCCGGTTTTCGCCCTGATGGGTGAATTCATGTATGTAAATACACCCATGTTTACATGTTTTGGTTAAAAATAATTTGCCAAATTAATTTAACAAATCGTTTATCTTATTGATTATCAACAATTACGATAAAAGAACAAGCCTTCATGAAAATATTTTTTTGATTTGGTACAGTGCTTGTGAATACTGTGTGGGAAATACGGAAGTAATTAATTAACAAACATTTAACAAATAAATTAAAACTATTACCTGCATGACCTTGTTTTTAAAAAGTATTGTTGTACCAAATTATCAGATAATGAAAAAAAATCAAATTACATCAGAAAAAATAAAGTCCAGATCTAATCAGGCGTCGGAGGTTATCGGCTTTTTAACTTCTCAAAAAAGCAGCCGGATGATGCTAAATTCTTATCAAACTGAAAATGTGAATTTTTCAGGTACGTATTCATTTTTAACCACAATTGTATTATAATCTCATTATCAGGTT
>CAIYZW010000466.1 GCA_903930725.1 uncultured Bacteroidota bacterium | reverse complement strand
TTCCAGTAGGCATAGGTTTGTGTATTTCCATGGTCAGGATTTGTCTCAGTCCATTTGTCTCCCCATACCCAATCATTAAAATCATCAAAAGTTAAATCGGATTGGTTGTGATTTGTGATATTGTAATTTTTTAGGTTTGAGTTTTTAATGCTTAATCCATTACTATTGATTGTCAGTCCATTGTTGCCTGAAGGAGGATTCATGACCACATAATCAAAAGCATTGGCTACAAATGAAGAATTTAGTTGGAATGATCCTGATCCAATAAAGTAAATACTGTCGTTAAGAACTCCATTACAAACTAATTTACCATTCACATTTAAATCATAGGAACTCATATTCACGGTAACCCCCGGCTCTATTGTAAGCGTGCAGGATTCAGGAACCGTGATACTTCCCGTAAAATAATACGGGCTGTTGGCTTTGTACCAGGTGCCGCAAACTTCGCCGGAAACCTGGCTCAGGCCACTTCCGCTCATCGGAACAAGTATTTCAGGATTGTCGGGGTCGTTGGTTGTAATGAGCAAGGTGTCATATTCGGTTGGAATAAATTCAGGCGTAAAAATGACGGAAACCAAAGAACTTCCACTTTGTGGAATGCTCACCGTTGCCTGTGGAAGCGTAAAATGAGGATTGCTTTTCGTGAGGTTACAATTTAGCGTTCCGTTACCGGAGTTTGAAATGGTGAATTGCATCGTTTTCGGCGAAAGCAAAGGCACATCACCAAAATCGAGAGAAGTAACCGAAACGTTTATTTTCGGATCAATACATTCGCCAGGCACCGGTACAGCCAATGTCCCATAAAGGCTTCCATCGAGTTGGAGAGTCTGATAAAACGAACCCGGATTTGTCGGATTAAAGGAAACATGCACCGTTTGGGCTTCACCGGCAATCATGTTAAGATTAGCCGGATAAAATGAAAACACATCCGAAAGTCCGCTCAAGGCGATATTCTGGTTAATGTCGGTGGTGATAAGGATTTCAAGATTGTCGGTATCACCGGAAAACAAGGGTGAAAATTCGAGGTTTTGTGGATTGGAAAAAATGGAGGCCGGGGTAGCTGTGCCTGAAACGTTCAAAGTTGCCGAACCGGAAAGTGCGCCTGTTGGAACGAGTGAACCGTAGAAATTTCCCGGAGTTGTAGGATCGAAAGAAATGAAAACCTGTGCCGGCTGATTAGGCAGCAAATTGATGGTCGGCGGATTTGAAGCAAACGGCAAAGCAAGGTTATTGAGTGTAATTTGCTGGGCAATATCCGATTGTACAGTGACCATTTGTTGGAGATGGCCGGTCATGATAGTTGATCCGAAATCGAGGCTTTGCTGGCTAAAACTAACGGTGGCAGGAATGGCGTAGCCTGAAACCTGCAATTGTGTGGTTCCCCAGATTCCACCGGTGGCGGTGAGTGTTCCCGCAAACGGACCAGCCGCCTGAGGGTTAAAAGTGATGGTGACGGATTTCTGTTCGCCAATTGCAATGGCGAAGCTTGCGGGAGTTGCCGAAAATGGCGCTGATAAACCGGAAAGCGTAATTTGCTGGTTTATCTGTGAAGTAATCACCACCTGAATATTGGTGGT
>CAIYZW010000465.1 GCA_903930725.1 uncultured Bacteroidota bacterium | reverse complement strand
CGCAATGCAAGCTTCTTTTCGGTTTTTGATAAGCTGTCTTTCCGCTTTGGGGCATGAGAAACGTTTTCATCACGCAGTTTTGACTCTGGAAGAATGTTGGGAATTCCTTGTAAAATGGCTGTTTGAAAGCTGTTAAGTTCCATGATTTATGAATTTTCAATTTAGGGCAAAATTATAAAAAGCCGCCATCTTTTTGAGGCAAAAAACAGAGAACATCGAATTTTGTAAAGAGATTTTGAAATTTGTGCTTTGGATTTTGAAATTTCTAAGTCGTGTGAATTTGGCCTAATGCCTGGTTTTCCAATTTAGATTCTCTATAAATTTATCTTTTAACTCAATTTATAATCCGTTCTAAAAAAAATATTTTAAACTTTGCACCCATAATAATTTAAAAAACAAGTAAAATGGCATACAAAATTTCAGATGACTGTACCGCATGTGGTACCTGCATTGATGAATGTCCCGTTGAAGCTATCTCTGAGGGCGATATCTACAAAATTGATCCGGATGCTTGCACCGATTGTGGCGCTTGCGCAGATGTTTGTCCGGTTGAAGCTATTCATCCCGAATAAACTTCGAACAGGATAAAAACAGGACTTTATGGTTTATTAAAAAGCCCGACCTTTTGGCCGGGCTTTTTTTGTTACTTTTATCCAGCGAAAAAAAAGAAATAGTAATCAAAATTATAAATTATGGAACGTTTAGAATCAACGATTTACAAATTTTATGCATTAAAAGGAGCTTTTAGCTGGATTTTGCTGGCTACAATATTCATGTTTACTTTTAAGAATGCAACTTTTGCCCAGCCACCACAATCCTTTAGTTACCAGGCCGTAGTTCGCGATAATGCCGGCGAATTTCTGGCAAATCAGCCTGTTAACCTTCGATTGAGTATTCGCTCAGCTACTGCTGGTGGAACTCTACTTTACCAGGAAACCCATCTTGCTACAACCAACCTGGGTGGACAGGTCAATTTATTGGTTGGGCTGGGAACGCCAACAAGCGGTACATTTTCGGCAATTGTCTGGAGTACCGGAATTAAATTTCTTCAGGTCGAAATTGATAAAACAGGCGGTACTAATTTTATTTCGCTGGGGGCAACCCAATTAGTCAGCGTTCCGTTTGCACTTTATGCCCCGCCTGATGCTGACTGGAATATTTCCGGTGCAAACATGAATGCCGGGGTAACCGGAAATGTTGGCATCGGAACAACAAGTCCAACATCAAAATTACATGTTGTAGCCTCGGATAATGCCAACGCTGCTTTGTATGTAAGAAATAACGGGAGTTTCAGAGGTATCCGCGTTTTTACACAAAGTTCGTGTGCGCTTTGGGTCGAAAACTCAGGAAATCATGGCTTAAGGGTTACCTATGCCAACGGAAATGGTGTAAATATTACCGCAGCCCACGGCAATGGCATCCACGTTGACCAGGCTGATGGCTGGGCAGGATATTTTAATGGAACCGGGTATTTTAGCGGAAATGTTGGAATCGGAACTTTAACACCGGCAGCAAAACTTCATGTAGCCGGCAACATTATTGCCAACGATCCAACTGCTCCAACGCATGTAGCCACCAAGCAATATGTTGATCTGCTTCGTGTTAAGTATGATGAGAAAATTAAAGAGCTCGAAAATTCAATTCAAAAACTGATCGAAATAAACCAGGAACAAAAACAACGAATCGAAGAGCTTGAGAAGTAATGGAGCAAAAAAAGCCCGGTCGTTTTGGCCGGGCTTTTTTTGTTAGACAATTCAAAATCTATTCTTTGATGCGCATCTTATAGAAAGAACGCCACACAAAATAAAGTGCAACGGCTAAAAAGAAAATGCCCACATAGTTGGCCACAGCCCTGAATTGCTCGGCAAGAGCGATTTCCATAGCCAGAAGCCCAAACAACGTTGTAAACTTGATGATAGGATTCAATGCCACCGATGAAGTATCTTTAAACGGGTCACCAACGGTATCACCAACAACTGATGCAGCATGAAGTTCGGTGCCTTTTTCTTTCATATCAACCTCGATTACTTTTTTGGCATTATCCCAGGCGCCACCGGCATTTGCCATAAAAATTGCCTGATACAGACCGAAGAAAGCAATCGAAAGTAGATAACCTATAAACAGCGAAACAGGAGAGGAATAATTAACAACTGTGGCATGCATAACCAATTGAGCGTCGGTCATTAAATTCATTGGAATGGCTTTTCCATTCTGCATAATCGTATCAACCATTTCCTTTGTTAGACCCACTGGAGAGGATAAAAACGCAAAAGCCAGCGCAAAAGAGAAAATAGCAACGAAAATATTCAACATTCCTTTTTGGGCATAAACGGTGCAAATCTTAACAACCTCTTTAGATTTGGCTGTGTCGGCTTTTTTGGGAGCATTGGGGTCGAGATTGATGTTATCTTTAATAAAGGCAACGGCACGACTGGCTCCGGTTGAAACTGCCTGGATGGATGCGCCGCTAAACCAATAAATTACAGCTCCTCCCAGCAGAAATCCTAAAATTGTATATGGATTTAACAAGTTAAGCACTTGCTCTGGTTCAATTCCCAAAGATTTCTTAATAACCAAAATCAGCGAGAAAATCATTGTGGTGGCTCCAACAACCGCTGTTCCGATGAGTACCGGTTTTGCTGTTGCTTTGAACGTATTTCCGGCGCCGTCGTTGGCCTCCAGATAATGTTTCGATTTCTCAAAATCCGGTTTGAAACCGAAATCTTTTTCAATTTCTTTATCAATACCGGG
>CAIYZW010000464.1 GCA_903930725.1 uncultured Bacteroidota bacterium | reverse complement strand
TTACTATTTCTTTATGTTTATTATAACTGCTGTTAGCATTGTTGATTACTTGATGCAGGATAATTTTGATTAATGATAATTAACATTTATTGAACATTTTATCAACAGGCTATCAGGGTGTAATGTATTGGATAATAATATTAAATTGCAAATTGTTAAAATCATTAATCTATTTTTTTGTTGATAAAATGGCAGGGATTTAAGAACGGTTCATTGTTGAAACTTTGTAAAAAAAACAGGATAACACTGAATTATTAAGAATGTTTGAACATGGTTGCCGTTATCCCGTACATTTTATCATTATTTTGACACAAAATTAGTCAGTTGTTAACATAAGTTTGTGAAAAAAATAAAAAATTGATACTGAGGAGTATATTAAAATTTGAAAATTGATGTTGGTTCATAATGATTGGTTTATGATTACATTTGTGAAAAAAAGTATTAACAATGGTTGATTCTTTCAAACAAATTGCTATCGGGTGCGATCATGCGGGATTTGTTACCAAAGAGTACATCAAGCTGAATTTGGAGCAATCCGGGTATTCTTTTGCTGATTTCGGAACTTTTTCTGAGATATCCATGGACTATCCTGATACCGCACACCCGCTTGCAAAAGCCGTTCAATCAGGGGAATATACCTATGGAATTCTGATTTGCGGCAGTGGCAACGGGGTTGCAATTGTAGCCAACAAATATAAGGGAATAAGAGCAGCTATTTGCTGGAATGAGGAGATTACCCGGTTGGCCCGTCTTCACAACGATGCCAATGTCATTGTACTTCCCGCCCGTTTTATCACACAGGATGAAGCTGTTCAATTTATCCGGCTCTTCCTTGCAACAAAATTTGAAGGCGGACGTCACCAGCAGCGGGTTGATAAAATACTAAATATTTTGTAAACGAATAATAATGAGTCATATATATCAGAAATTTCTTGCTGACGCCGAAAAAAAGTCTTTTGATCCCGAGCACCGCAAAAGGCTGAATCATAATATTTCAAAATATAATGAACAGGTTGAAAAGGGAAAGAACCAGTATCAGAACCTGGAACTGGCAAAGAGGCGGGCGGCGAACATCAAACATAAAACCATCAACAACCTTGACAAGTATCTTGTTGAATTTGAGAATAATTTCTGTAAACGTGGCGGGAAGGTAATCTGGGCTCCAAGTGAAAAGGATGCACACCGGGAGATCATGCAAATCATTAAAAAAGCCAAAGCCCAGGTGATCGTGAAGCAAAAAACCATGGTTTCCGAGGAGATTGAGCTGAATGAGTTGTTTGAAAAGAACAAGCGGGAGGTTTTTGAAACTGACCTTGGAGAATATATTGTTCAGCTTGCCGGGGAGAAACCGTACCATATTCTCACTCCTGCCATGCACAAGTCAAAGGAGGATGTTTCCAAACTCTTTCATGAAAAGTTTAATTTTCCGGCCGACAGCAAACCGGAACAGATTACGCAGTTTGTGCGGGAAAAACTAAGGGGTGAATTTATCCGTGCCGATGTTGGCATTACCGGTGGGAATTTTCTGATTGCCGATGTCGGCGCTGTCTCTCTCACGGAGAATGAAGGAAACGGCCTGCTTTGCATGGCTTTTCCTAAAATTCATATTGTCATTGTTGGCATTGAAAAATTAATACCCTCTATAGAAGATCTTGACCTTTTTTTGCCGCTGCTTGCCCACCACGGAACCGGTCAGCACATTACTGTATATAACAATCTGGTATTCGGTCCGCAATCAGAGTTTGAACCTGATGGTCCGGAAGAGATGTATGTCGTTTTACTCGATAACCGCCGCACTGAGGTGTTAAAGTTCAAGGAACAGCGTAAAGCACTTTCGTGTATTCGTTGTGGCGCTTGTCTTAACGGTTGCCCTATTTATAAAAGTGTGGGAGGATATACTTATAATGCAACCTATTCAGGACCGATTGGTTCTGTGATTTCGCCGCATTTTTTGGGAATGAAAGAGTACAATCATCTGAGTTTTGCCTCATCGCTTTGCGGAAAATGTACCGAAGTTTGCCCGTTAAAAATACCATTGCATGAATTGCTCCTGCACAACAGGCACGATGCAGTATCCAAGAAATATGTATCGTTCACCTGGCGTGCCATCGTTTCGGGTTGGAAAATGGTGATGCTTCATCGCTGGATGATCGACAAACCCAGTTCGGGACTGAAAAACAGAATGATAAGCAAATTTGGAAAGAAAATGTGGGGTCCCCGCCGGACGCTGCCAAAAATTGCTCCCAAAAGTTTCAGGGAACAATGGAAGGAAACTCATCCCTGAGTTTTACAAAATTATAAAGAGGCACGACGGCTGAAAAACCGGTCGATCAGAAAGAGTATTCCGGCTGAAAAGCTGATCAGAATTACCCAGGATACATATCTGGAGGCAAAGGCCTTGGCTAAAATAGAGGTCAATGTTCCAATATAGGGCAATAATGTGTTCTTCATATACCCGCTTCCGGTCATCCAGTTAAATAATGAAAAATCGGAGGTGGAAATGACCAGGACAAGAACCAGGGTAATGATCGCATAAGGGACATACGATTTGACATAAAAGTAGAAAGGCTGTTTCACCTCTTGTGTTTCAGGTAAAATTTGTATGTTCGCCATCACGCGATCCACAAAATCCTCTGAAGGAGTGTCGAGCGGACTGCGCCGGATTAATTCGCGCAGATAATCATCTTCAAAAAATTCATCCTTTTCCATCATTCTGCAAAATTAGCACTAATTATTTTAGATTATCGCCCGATTCATCATCACAGCGAGTTCATTGTGTAGTTTTTTCCTTATCCGGTGCAGCCGCACTTTGACATTAGACATCGACAGCCCGGTAATGTTACTGATATCCTCAATAGAATTTTCACCTTTGTAAAAAAGGGTTATCAGGAGGTTATCATCATCTGTAAGCTTTTCCATTGCCCGCTGGATCATTACTTTTTGCACTTCCGGGTCAATGTCATCAATGCCTGAAGTTACCTCATCTTCGGTGTAATTATCAATGACATAGCTATCCATCGGAACAACTTCCAATTTCTTTTTACGGGTTTTGGAAATGGCTGCATTATAAACAATCCGATAGAGCCAGGTTGAAAATTTTGATTTTTTTTCAAAAGTTTTTAGTGCCTGGAATACCTTCAGAAAACAATCCTGTGCCACCTCCTCAGCATCTTCACGGTTGTTTAAGATTTTTAGTGCGATTGAAAATACCAGGTTTTTATGTTTGGCAACCAGCATGGCATAAGCAGCAACATCGCCGTCAAGCACGCGATCAATGTAATGATTGTCATCCAGGTATTTCATTCGGATTTTAGACGGTATTTTTCCTGCCAGGTTACAGCGTCCGGAACAAAGGTAGTATCATTTTGTAAATCAAATCTATAAAGAATACAAACTGTAAATGGTTTTTGTGTAATTTTGTGCATAATAATCCATTTTATTTATTTATCTAAATCCGCACCAATATGAAAATTTTTACAATTGCAGGTTTACTGTTCTTGTTAATGTCTGTAAACCAGGTATTTGCACAATACAAGGGAGATAATCCCAATTTGGATCAGGTTCCACAATACCTGAGAGAAAGAGCATCTGTGGTAAACGATGCACCGCTTTCTACTGTAGTAACAATCGGAAATTGGGATAATTACAACCTGGGGGTAGATTTTGCCGAAAGCAACATGGCCGAAAACCCCAATCAGCCCAAATGGTATTTTACAGCATACAACACCAATGCTGCACACCATACGGAGAATGGCATTGACTGGTTTAATCTCACACCAAATTTTGGTGCAAGTATGGCCGGAGATCCTATCGTTGCTTACGACAGTATTGGCAACCTCTATTACGAAAACATGTACGGAAATATTTCGGGCTGCAAGGTATTGGTCTCAACCAACAATGGTGTAAACTGGGGACCTTCTGTAACTGCAATTGCGGGTAATGATAAAAACTGGCTCGCCTGTGATCAGACATCCGGCCCCTATGCCAATTATGCCTATACGACCATGACAAACAATGGCGTTGGAAATTTTGCACGTAGTCTTGATCATGGACTTACCTGGAACTCCACATTTGCGCCAAGTACACAGTCATTGCCAGGTATGATGGTTGCGGTCGGTCCGGAAGGCAATGTCCAGGGTGGTGCCGTTTATGTTGTAACCAACAGCGGGGGCTCCTTCAATGCCACATACACGTTTTATCGTTCCAATGACGGCGGAGCGTCCTTTACCCAGAGATCGTCGCAACAGTGGGCCAATACAGTAGGTTCGCAGGTTGGCGGCAGGAATTCTGTTTCAAACATGCGTACC
>CAIYZW010000463.1 GCA_903930725.1 uncultured Bacteroidota bacterium | reverse complement strand
GCTTTTAAACATCTCGAAAAAAACGCCATTGATGTGGTTCTGCTCGATTTCATGATTCCCCACGACCTCAACGGAATCGAAATTCTAAAACGAATCAAGGCACAGCATCCCGAAACCGAAGTAATCATGGTAAGCGGCCAGGAAGATATTGACATTGTGATTGAAGCCCAAAGGCAAGGTGCCATTGATTTTGTGCGAAAGCCCTTTAATTTTACCGAAATCCTTTTTGCCATCGAACGCACCGGCAAGTATGTGCAGTTGCGCAATAAACTTATTTCGGTCGAAGACCAGAAATCGCTCATTTCGCGTGAGCTTGAATCAACCATCGAGCGCGATTTTATCGGGATTAGTCCGATGATAAAAAAGGTGATCGAATTAGCGCTAAAAGTAGCACACGACAAGGATGCCAGCGTGTTGATTACAGGCGAAAACGGCACTGGAAAAGAAATCATTGCCCGCATTATTCATTATGCTTCGGAGCGAAAAAAGAGCGTTTTTGTGCCTGTAAACAGCTCCGCAATTCCGGATACTTTGATGGAAAGCGAGTTTTTTGGTCATAAAAAAGGCGCTTTTACGGATGCTAAAGAAGATAAAAAAGGTTTTTTTGAACTGGCAAACGGAGGTACCCTTTTTCTGGATGAGATTGCCGATATGCCTTTTTCGCTTCAGGCCAAGCTGCTTCGCGCCATGGAAGAGCGCAAAATTACCCGCGTTGGCGATTCCAAAGAAATTTCGGTTGATATCCGCATTATTTCGGCCACCAATAAAAATATCGAAAAACTTATTGGCGAAGAAAAGTTCAGGCTCGACCTTTACCATCGCATCAACACCTTCATCATCAACATCCCGCCTTTGCGCGAACGCACCGAAGATATTGAACCACTGCTCAGGCATTTTATCAGTGATCTTTGCCGGAAAAAGAAACGCACCATTCCCGAAATTGACAGCGCCCTGATTTCGCATCTGAGGCAATATCCGTTCCCCGGGAATGTTCGCGAACTCCGCAACATGGTTGAGCGTGCATTGATTTTATGTGAAGGAAATTGCCTCAAAACCAACGATTTTTCGATGAATTTTGTTGAGCTAAAAACCGAAAGCAAAAAGCCGTCAACGCACTCCCTCAACCTCGATGAAAACGAAAAAATGCTCATCGAAGAAGCCCTCCGTAACACCGGAGGAAATCAGATTAAAGCCGCCGACCTGCTTGGAATTTCGCGCGATGCACTCAAACATCGCATCAAAAATCACGGTATAATCATTCACAAAGTGATTCAATAAGCCAGCTAATTCACAGCTATCAAATAATTACCACCTTCATTTCAAAAATTTGATATTTTGAATTGGACATTCAAACTATAAAAAGCCTCCCAAAAACCGGAGGCTTTTCATGTTTTCATGCACGATTTTCGCCCAAAGAGGCCGAAAACCACCATCTGTTTTTGCCCAGAATTATTTTCTAAAGTTTGCCACAAAAAATATCTTTCTGTCTATCAGATAGATTTACAGGAATTTAGCATCGGTATGAAAACGATTTTAAGGCCAATAAAAAAACAGGCACAGCTATTGAAATTTGAAGAAGAACAAATTTTAATAGCGAAAGGAGGCTTGATGAAATCACAAAAAAATTGAACTCCGGAAAACAGTTAAAATAATTGCCCGGACAATCCAAAGAAAGGTATTCAAACTACCCAATCAAAATCAGTTCTTTTTTTCCAGCTAAAAACCAACTCCGATCCGGGAATTCGTGTCCGAATTTATCGGCTGATGTAAAACAATGCTTTGCACCATCAAAATATTTGTTGGATGCATGCAAAGTAATCTGTTAAAATTAGACAAAACAAGTTATTATGTCATTGGAGATCTTGACTTTGTGTAAAAATATTCGTATCTTTCGGAAGTAAATATGTGTTTAAAAACAAGTTGAAAAATTAAAAATTGATAGCTAAAGTTTCTTGAATAATCTACTAACCAAAAAAAATTTATGTTATGAAAAAGTTAAACGTTTTGTTTTTTATTCTGGCTTTATGCCTTTTGTGCCAGTACGACCTAAAAGGCCAGAAATGGAATCCTACACGGGATGTGAGTTCTGATTACATTGGCTGGGAAGGAAATCCCGAATCGCTCAAAGTGTTGATTGATCCAGGTTGGAATGCAGCACAAAAAGCCAAAATCCGTAATGGGATGAAAAAATGGAATGATGCCGGAGGTAAGCCCGCATTAGTGGAAGCAGCCACACCACCGGCAGAAATTACTGTCGCGAAGGAACCTGCGGAGTCGGCTGATGAAGGCTCTTTTACCCCAACATTTAATGGGACCAGCAAAAAATGGGTAAGCGGAGAAATTACCTTAAAAGAAATCCCTTCTACCACAGGTTTGGACCTTGAAGAAGTAGCAGCACATGAGTTTGGTCATGCATTGGGGCTTGCCGATACTGATTCAGAGAAAAACCCCAGCGATGTTATGAAAGGTGATGGCCCAAGCAATGGTTCAAATGGTGGACTTTCCAATCACGATATCACGGAAATGAACCAGGCCGCTGAATTTGCCATAGTTGGAAATATTCCGCAGCAAAGAGCAGTTTCTCCAGCTTCCGCAGTCCGTCCAGGGGATGAAACGCATTTGTTGATTCCACTTACGGAGCCCGTTCCTGTGGGATCCACCATTACCGTAACACCTCTCGACGATCCAGATCTTGAGGTTTTAAATGCATTTGTCGAAGGTAATATGTTGAATGTTATGCTTTTTGTAAGCCCGCTTCACGGATCGGGAACAATTTATCTGAATGTACATATTATACCTATGATTGCTCCACCAATTAACTTCATCGGGATACATTTTGTTAATCTTAATCCTGTTCCAAAAATTACTTTTGAATGTCCGTTTGCTATTACCGAAACCGATGGTTTGGTTTATGTTGAATGGGAAGAACTGCATACTTACCCGTTTTCGGGTGGTTTACGGTCGCGATTGGTTGTAGATGCCTTAACGCGCTACGAAAACAGGCCCATTGGCAACTATGCAATTTCACTCGTACCAGGTATGCACACTTTTGAACTTTATCTCGACGATTACCAGGTAAACAGTGCTTACTTTTCGATGAATTATTTTGTTATCGGATCGGGCGGTAGTACAACAATAAATCATGGGGAAGATTCATGGACTATTCCTTGCGGAACAATCGCTTTTGGCCAGGAGGGCGACTATATGACTTTGCCCGAAGATTTCTTTGGCCCTGGGTCTGATCCTTTTGATGGAATAATTTCGTTAATTGGTTTAAATTCTAATGGTTCGCAACAACCTGTGGCCGATGCAGCAGTAAGTCGGCTGGTTTCGGTTGATTTAAATGAACCTTATCCTTCGATTGGCACCCTACCAACCGAGATAACCCAGCTTAAACTTGCTGGTTCAGAACCGGTTAAAGTTTCCTATCTAACCTTACCTGATTCATTTTTCGATGTTTTTCTTGAAATAAATTATATTGCACCTCGCAATGGGATGGATGAAATTATCATGGAAAATTCGTTTGGCGGAACTTTTAAGCAAGCCTTTTCATTTTATCCGGTAATTACCTTCACCGAAGTTGGAAACCCATCCAATCAGATTGTTTTCAATCCTTTCGATTTGGGATTTAGTCCATTGGCCTACATGTCGAGCTCATCCTATCCCTGGACACTTTCGCCTATTAAAGGCGAATTCGACCCAATTGGTGACGAAATCCTTGTAATGCATACATCAGCCGGCACCTCACTATCCTTGCTGCCTTTCCTTGTAAGGAACGACAACTTCTTTGTTGAAATAAATGAACAAAGCGTACCAATAATATGGAACGGAACAGGTTTCAATGATGGCCAATGGTACGAATATCCAAACTTTGAATGGTGGAATGTGTGGTTTTACGACCATCCGGTAGCTGCGGACAGGCGAAAAGTGATAACCGGTGATATGATGGTTCTTCCAAGGAATCCACAAATGCCAAGTTATGTCGAAATCGTTTACAACTGGTCAACACCATTGTGGCCAGGTTATCCTGAGATATCAACTCCTCCTTTGCCACAGGATGTTATGGATCCATCGTATGAAGTAACAGTAATAGAGCGCTCATTTCCGTTGCTTACATGGCAGGGAAATATTTTGCAGCCAATCCCGGTACCGGTTCCATTCGAAATTCTAAAATACAATCCCGAATGGCTTTCGATAGATATTCGGGGATACAACTACGTTTTACAGGGCAACCTGCAGCATGTTTGCTGGAAAGAAGGTGATTGCGGAAATGACTTAGATTTTGGTGATGCCCCCGACCCGCTCTTCCCGACACTTTTGGACAATGATGGTGCACGTCATATTATTGATGGCGTAACTTACCTCGGCGATCTGATTGATAGTGAACCTGACGGACAGCCTGACTTTACCGCCAAAGGTGATGATAACAATAATCTTGATGATGAAGACGGTATTACCTTTAACTCCGCATTAACGTTGGGCGAACCAGCTCAGATAACAGTTAAAGCCTCAGTTTCCGGGGTATTAAACGCCTGGCTCGATTTTAATAAAAATGGCTCATGGGGCGATGCCGGAGAACAGATTTTTACAGATGTGATATTAGCAGCAGGAAACAACACAATTTCATTTTTAGTTCCAATGGAGGCTCAGACCGGAAACAGTTTTGCACGATTCCGTTTTACGTCAAAAACTTATGGCCTCACTTTTATAGGACTTGCTGAGAACGGTGAAGTAGAAGACTACCAGGTAGATATTACAGACAATGAAACAATAAAATGGATACAATACCCCGAAACTGAATTTTACGGTGTTCATGCCCATGACGATGAAGGCACACAATTAACCGTTGCCGACGATTGGCAATGTGGCGGTGGCGTAGTAACCGATTTCCATTGGTGGGGATATTACGAAATGCCCAACTCGGGGCCATGCAAAGGATTTAAAATAAGCATGTATCAAAATGACGCTTCAGGGCCGTACAACAAACCCGGCGCTATGATTAATACATGGTTTGCGCCTTTTGGACCGTCTGTAGGGCAGGTTCAGGAATATGCAACCGGCAGGTACGCCCTTTCGGGCGATATGTTGTACTATTACTACTTTGTTCTGCCGCAGCCTTTCGCCCAGATTCAGGGAAACATTTATTGGTTTGAACTGATGGCCGTTTCGGAAAACGTTCAGCATAATGTTATCTGGAAATGGCAGACAAACGGAAAACCAATTGTCCTGGCCAAACCCGTACAGCGTGATAATCATGGTTATATCGTTCAACTCGATAAGAATATGGCATTTGTTGTAACATCAGCAGTTGTGCCCGAAAATCTGGATTTTGGCGATGCACCCGATCAACCTTATCCAACACTTCTTGCCAACAACGGCGCTCGGCATATTGTAAATCCAGCCATTTTTATGGGAAATCTCATTGATGCCGAACCCAACGGACAGCCCAATCCAGCAGCAACCGGCGATGATATTGCAAATCTGGATGATGAAGATGGCGTAAACTTTATCCGGCCATTGGTTTCCGGGAAATCAGTTGCTGTTAAGGTAAAAGCTTCGGTGAGTGGGTTTGTTAATGCCTGGATTGATTTTAACAGAAACGGAAGCTGGGCTGATGCAAACGAACAAGTTTTGATTAATAAGCCTGTCGTAGCCGGCATCAATAATCTTACGTTAAATATTCCAACAGGAACCTCACCAGGTGAAACCTATGCCAGATTCAGGTTTAATACCTCGGGAGGCTTATCCTTTACAGGAAAGGCTGCCGATGGAGAAGTTGAAGATTACAAGGTTACTATTTTCCCGCCAAATTGGGGATATAACCCAACCAATTCAACCCATCTGATTATTGTACCTGCCGATATACTGTTTAATTGCGTAACGCTTTCGGCAGGCGATTTTATTGGAACCTTCTACACCGATGAATCTAATAATATTGCGTGTGGCGGTGTTTCCTATTGGGATGCAGTTAATAATCAGGTTGTAGTTGCTTTTGGCGATGATGAAACTACACCTGCTGTAAAAGAAGGTTTTGATGATGGTGAAGCCTTCATTTGGAAAGTTTATCACTCAGCTACCGGCACCGAAGAGATTGTTAGCGTAGGTTATGACGCCTTGCTTCCGGACTTCGATGGAGTGTTCCATGATAACGGGCTCTCCGGGCTTACCTATATTACCGCACCAGTTGCAGTAACTGCTACCGCCACACCAACCTTTATTTGTGAAGGCGATGAAGTGCAACTCGAAGCCTTGGTTACCGGAGGTTGCCCACCATTTACTTTTGAATGGACATCGCAGCCAGCCGGTTTTAGTTCAGATTTACAAAATCCTGCTGATGAACCTGCCGAAACAACTACCTATTATGTTAAGGTTGATGATGGGTACTCCACCGCTACTGATGAAGTAACGGTAACTGTAATACCTGACCCGGGCGTTACCTGCACACCAGACTTTGATTGGTGCGTTGATAATTATCCAATTATGTTGGCTGGATCGTCTCCTGAAGGAGGAATTTACACAGGGCCGGGTGTGATTGGTGGCGTTTTTTATGGAGGTCTGGCAGGTGTAGGCGAGCATACGATTACTTACACGTACACAGTGCCGGGAACCAATTGTTCGTGGTCGTGTGAATTTATCATCACAGTACATCCTACCCCTCAGCTCGACTGTCCTTCATTTATGCAGGCTTGTGAGGGCGATCCGCTTGTTTTGCTCAACAAAGCATACCCGCAGGGCGGTGAATATTCAGGAACAGGAGTTACTTATGATGGCTTCGATTACTGGTTCGATCCATCTGTTGGCCTTGGAACTTATGTGATAACTTATTGCCTGTCTGTCCCGCCAATTGGCTGTGATGATTGCTGCGAATTTAACTTCTACGTTTACCCGTTGCCAGTGGTCGAATGTCCTGACGATTTCACCATTTGCATTGATACTCCTCCGTTTGACCTCACAGGTGCAACACCTCCGGGTGGCGAATATTCGGGTAATGGCGTTTGGGATGGGGTATTCCATCCTGCCAATGCAGGCACTGGTGAACATGTGATTACCTACACTTACACCAACGAAAATACAGGCTGCACCAATTACTGCGAGTTTATCATCACAGTAATTGAAGTGATTGTTGAATGTCCGGAAGACATGTACGCCTGCATCAATGATCCGGCTTTTGAACTTTCCGGAGCTACTCCTGAAGGTGGGACATATTCGGGAACAGGTGTTTCGGGTGGATTTTTTAATC
>CAIYZW010000462.1 GCA_903930725.1 uncultured Bacteroidota bacterium | reverse complement strand
ATAAGTATTAATTGAGTGATAGAACCCTTAACTGAACTTACCTATATAGCTTAGAAAACCATTTGACTTTATAAAATGGCAAAAACGTTTTCCAAAAGTCCTTTTTCTTAATACATCCCAATTCAATCAGGCGGATACCATCAACAACAGGCCTGTAAATTCCAGCCCACACCAATATAGCTACTGAGAATGTAACAGAATTTATTTTATTCATTAGTAGAAATAAAATAAGTAGTGGAATTAATATTGCAGAATAGTAAACTAAAAGGTTTTTCATACAATTAAATGTTTGTGTTTCTGATTAAAATTATCTGCCTGTTAAATGAATATAATAAGAATTTACTCTGCAATGGTAAAAGTTTCTGAAACCGTTCAAAAAACATTGATACCAGAATGCAAGCCGTGAACAAGGTTGTTTTAATGAAAGTCTTCATGAAAAAGTGATTTGGTTTGCTGCAATTTAACACCCGGTTCTGAGATTGTTGGTTGACTTTTGTACAAAAATGGTCAACCTGAGTACCAAAAAAGTCAACCTGGGTTTTTGCTCAATTTCGTATGTGTCTATTTATTAATGGAATAGCAGCCGGGAGAATTTCGGCAGTACTGCAGCTTAATGAAAAATACAATTTCTCGTCTTTTTTGACTGCAATTGACCTCTTTTTTGGAGCAGGGTTGTGAGGACGACAAAATAAGGGGGTGGCTTTGGAAACTGGCCGGGCGAAGGAGGGTTGAATGTAACAGAGACAGGAGAGAAACTTCGTGAAGGCCGTAAAGGCTGTTATCAATTATCTCATTGGGTGGACAGCTTTGGTATTTTGATCAGTTGGCTTTGGTGGTTTCGCCTTTAAGATGGTGCTATTTTAAAATTACTTAACAGGATTATTTTTTCAAAGGTTTTCTTTTGGATTCCCTAATATTAATCAGAACGATTTCTTTTTTCCGTGGTTTATATCGGTAAGTTAATATTGTCAACCTGTTAACCGGACCGCGATATAAGTCTTTATGCGATTTGGAAGGCTCCAGGAGGTGAGGGTTTTCTTTTAAAAGATCAAAGAAGTGATTTGTTCCACGGACAAAATTCCGAACTTCCTTTTCTGTCCATTCTTTTTCCAGGTACCTGATTAAACGAGCATAACCTTGTTCAGCTCTTTTTGACCAGAGAAGTTCTATAGCCATTTTTTATACTTTGACATTACTTCTTCATGGGTGATTACTTCTCCTCTTTCTGCTTCTGACAGCCCCTGCTCAATTTCTGCCCTCTCCTCATCGCTAATTACATTCCACCAATCAGCCTGTGTGGCTATTTTTCCTGCCAACAGAGTTTTTACGGCATTTAATATATTGCTGTCCGTTATATTGTCTATCATGTTGTGCAGGTCTGATCTTAGTTCTGTAACATTCATGTTTTCCATTTTTTATCACCTGCAAATTTAGCGCTTTTTGCTTACTTTTAATTATAGCTCAATGGACGTTTTTTTCTGATCCGGATTAATGGCTGCAAGGTTATACCTCTGGTACCTCCAGGAGTTCGGAGGTAATTAAAGTTCGTGAAAGCATGTAATTTCTCATTTGTTTTTTGGTGTAATTTACCTCTTTTTTGGAGCAGGGTTGTGAAGAAGACAAAAATGAGTGATGGCTTCAGAAACGGGCCGGATTCCAGAGATGTTTTTTATTAATTTAGTTTTACAAATCTATTTTTAAGGTTTTGTTTTGTATGTTTAAGCAGTGTATATTTGCAAAAACAAGCAATTATTATTCTGATACTGTACTATAAGGTATGATTTCCGGCGAACATATAATGTATTCAGGCAAGCAAAAAGAACCTTCCCGGCAGCGTTGGGTATTGTAATCGGAACATTTGGCTAAATCAGCGGAAGGTTTGAATACAGGCCTATGCAACAAAAAATAAAATCATGACTATGCACTTACAATATATTATCGACAAAAAAGGACATAAAAGCGCTGTGAAGCTTCCAATGAAAGATTGGGAGCAAATACAAAAAGACCTCGGGGAACTGGAACGGTTGGCTTTTATTTCAGGTTCTCACATTTAAATAGTTGATTATTTCTGATCACGTCATTTATAGCTGCAGTATCTATACCAGTACATTCGCAGCACTCAAATTTCTCCAGATATGGATTTT
>CAIYZW010000461.1 GCA_903930725.1 uncultured Bacteroidota bacterium | reverse complement strand
GCTTCGAGGTTAATGATCTCGGTGCTTGCCGACTGAACCGTTGGAAATTGCCTCGCAAGCAGGTTCAGGTATTTAAGTTCATTTTCGATGTCGCTGTTCGTAAATTTCCGATCAATCGAAAGGTCTTTCTGATTCATATTTCTGAGTTTTTTTAGGATTGCAAAGCTATCAAAAAATGAGGAGGTTTCCTTGTTAAAATGTGATTTAAGGTTAAATTCTTAATTGACTAAATTGCCTTTTTTTATTTTCTGAAGCCAACTGTCTAAAAAGAAAATTCCGCCAGCAAATCCAACGATCCAGATTATCGCCGCTAAGGCAGGATTAATCCCAAAAATAATGGTTGTCAGATTGTTGGGATTAAAACTTCCGGCTTTTATTGCCGGGAAAATGGTTTGAGAAAAAGGATGCAGCGAATCCGTCGGGACCGAGTAAACCACGGTTATTTTAGCAAGAAATGCTCCTGCCAGCCCAAAAACAGTGAGAATCCAGAAAAATGCTGCCGAAAATTTATAGTCCGAAATTTTAACGATGCCTTCATAAACCAGAAAAACGGCAACCGGGAAAAGCAGCCGTGGGCCGTAAGTCCAGCCACCCCACCAGCCAAAATAGGAGGCAACTACCAAAAAGTAAACAACCGAAAAGTAAAAAAGATAATGCCCTGCAAATGCCCTGAAGTTGTATTTTTTTGAAATGCCGGCAAAAGCCAGGAAAAGAAACGGTGTGTAAAAAAACAGGCCTTTATAATCGCTGAAAGTAAGCCCCCAGATAGATTCGAGGCTTGGCAGGTTAAAACCGTAATTGGTGTGCAAATCCTGGAAATTGTGGTATTTATAAAGCATCTCGAAAGGTGAACCGGTAAAAATGAAATTGTAAATCATGATAAAAAATATCGCCGGCACCGTGCCCAATCCAAACAAAAACCCTTTGTAAAAACTCTTTTCTTTTATCCAGACCTGAAGCGCCCAAATAGGGAAAACCAGCGCAATGGTGTAATCCGATAAAAATGCCAGTCCACTGAAAAGGCCTGCTAGGACGTATTTCTTATCTTTTAAAAATAAATAAGCCACCAACAACAAAAACGCCGACATGATGTGTGCAAAATAGGTTCCGGCAAAAACAAAAATAAACGATCCGTAAAAAGGCATCATCACCAGGAAAACCGGCGAGACTGATGGATTCTTTTTTCGAATTGCAAAAAGTGCCAGCAGCATGAATAAAACAAAAGGCAGGCTTCCGCAGATAAAACTTCCAAGCATGAAAATCTCCGTCCCAAAAAGGCTGCCATCAACTTCCTTAACCAGGCCAACCGCTTTTAATATTCCAAAAAACGGCAAAACAACAAAAGTGGGCAGAGGCGCCTTATCGGTGTAATAATGCCCGTTGATGTGGGCTTTATCATTTATCGGCTCCTGGTATTTGTCAATCTGCAGGCTTCCGTTTTCGAAAAATGAAATGATAGGCAAAGCCCTGGAGGCTGTGTTTGAATTGGTTGTCCAGATGTCAACATAAAAGTAGCTCAGCAAGAGGTTGATGATAAAAAAAACGATGTAAAATTTCCGCATGTACAGCCTGTTTTAAGCAGCGAAATTAAGAAATCTGACGAGATGGTAAGGTGTGGTTTTTGGCTAAAGTAAAAAAATCATCCCAAATCCTAATTTATGGCCTAAATCGGTGATAAAAGTATTTAGGTCGGTTACAACATCCCAGAAATTTAGGGCTGAATACAGGAAAATTAAGGCAAATGAAATCACCAAAATCGTGACGATCAACCTGCGAATAGCATCAATAATCTTTTGTGCATGAGGTTCACGCACTTTTTTCGTCTTAATCTTGGCTTTGAATAAACCAGGCATAAATAATGACTTTTAAAATAATTTTAAGGCTTCATTCACCTTAAATTCCTTTTGCAAATTACGACATTTTCGATTCGTTAACAACCATTTTGCCGACATAATTTTTAAAATATTTATAAAAGTGATCATAAATCGCAGGTAAATTCGTCCTGGCAAAAATGTTTTTTTGTACTATTGCCAACGGTTGTAAAACTCATTTTGCATTGATGGACATTCAGAATTTACATAGTGCTGATAATTTTGATCTTCACCCAGGTGGGAGGATGGAGCAAATTATGCTTGATTTTGCAAAAGAAAAAGCTGCTTTGCTCGAAAAACTCGCAATTGCCAGCAAATCTGCTGATGAATACCAACGTTTAAAGACAACTTTTATAGCCAATGTTTCGCACGAAATGCGTACCCCGCTCAATGCCATTCTTGGTTTTTCGGAACTTGCCCAGTTTGGCGATGTTACCCTGGACGAAATGAAGGAATACATGAAAATTATCCACAAAAGCAGCGAGCAATTGCTCGATACTGTAAAGGATGTAATTTTTATTTCGAACCTCGATGCCGATGAAATCGAAACCGACGAAAATCTTATTTCGGTAAAAAGCCTTTTCCAGGATTTAGAGGAGTATTATTCATATTTTGGTGAAGAAAAATATATCGAAAATGTCCGTTTGAACTTTCAGAAACTCGATGAAGATGTTCTGTTTACAAGCGACCTGGAGAAGATTACACAGGTTTTTAGAAAATTGCTAGACAATGCATTTAAATATACCCAAATAGGTTTTATCGAGGTTGGCTACAATTTGCTTGATAAAAAATCCATCGAATTTTATGTAAAAGATACCGGAATTGGGATTTCGGCTGATAAACTCGACATCATTTTCGAACCATTCCGCAGTGTGGACGAATCGCACAACCGCGAATTTGGTGGCAACGGACTTGGCCTTTCGATAGTTCAGCGGTTGGTAAAATTGCTTGGCGGCCAGGTTAAAGTTCAATCGGAACCCGGCAAAGGAACAACCATGAGTTTTGTGATAAGTTATAAACTCTCAAGCACCAGGCTTACTTAATAGTTTAAAGAACCATTTCCAATCATCTTTTCGTTGATAATGATAAAAATTACCGAAGCTCCACGTGATGCCATGCAGGGAATTGTCAGGTTTATCCCGACTGCGCAAAAGATCGGATTAATCAATACTTTGCTTAAAGTAGGTTTTGATATTATTGATTTTGGAAGTTTTGTATCGCCAAAAGCAATCCCCCAACTTCGCGATACTGCAGAAGTAATCACCAAACTCGACCTTTCGCAAACTAAATCGAAGTTGATGGCCATTGTTGGAAATACAAAAGGAGCGGAGATTGCCTGTGGTTTTGATGAAGTTTCGCTTGTAGGTTTTCCGTTTTCATTTTCCGAAACCTTTTTAAAACGAAATCTCAACTCTTCCATAACTGATTCACAAAAAACTGTTGACGATATCCTGAATATCTGTATCAGGAAAAATAAAAAACTACAGGTTTACATTTCGATGGCCTTTGGAAACCCTTATGGCGACCCTTGGAGCGTAGATTTAGTGATAAAATGGGCGAAGTATTTCGAAGATTCAGGAATCGGGATCATTTCCCTGTCCGACATCACTGGCGTGGCCGATGGAGCCATGATTGCTGAGATTTTTCATCATCTCGGAAAAGAACTTAAAAATGCCGAAGTTGGCCTGCACCTTCATACTTTGGAACACAACTGGCGCGAAAAAGTGGATGCTGCCTACAAAAATGGTTGCCGCCGTTTTGATGGCGTGGTTGGCGGCCTGGGTGGCTGCCCGATGACCGGCTACGAGCTTTTGGGAAACCTGAATACCCGCCACATCCTGACCTGGTGCGATGAAAATAATATCGAAACCGGCATTGACCGGGATGCTTTTGAAATTGCTTATTTGAAAGCCATGCAGGTTTTCGGGCAAAAAACGACTAACGAAATTTGACTATTTTTGCAGCACTTTAAATTATGGCAAACGTTATCGAAATACGCAACAAACGGGCTTCTTTCGAGTATTTTCTCGTCGAAGAATTTAAGGCTGGCATTCAGCTTACCGGAACTGAGATAAAATCAATCCGTGAAGGCAAAGCAAATATTGCCGATGCTTTTTGTACTTTTATTGATGGCGAACTCTTCATAAAAGCCATGCACATTGCCGAGTACGTGCTTGGTACGTTTTTCAATCACGAGCCAAAACGCGACCGAAAACTCTTACTTACAAAACGAGAGCTAAAAAAATTGCTCACAAAAGTGAACGAAAAGGGCTTTACAATTGTTCCTACCCTGCTTTACATCAACGAAAAAGGATTGGCCAAAATTAACATTGCCCTGGCGCGGGGAAAGCACTTTTACGACAAACGCGATACTTTAAAAAAGAAGGATCAAAAGCGCGACTTTGACCGCTCAGGCGATGATTAATAATAGTTTTATCTTAAAGTAAATTCAAATAATAGTTATGGAACGATTTTCGACCTTACTCATATTATCAGTTTTTTTGGTGATGGGATTCTCCAAATCACCGCTGAAAGCACAGGAAACAGCCAAAATAAAATGGTACAGCATCGAAGAAGCTGTTAAACTCAATAAAAAACATCAAAAGAAATTCTTTGTCGATTGTTACACCGATTGGTGTGGCTGGTGCAAAAAGATGGACGCAGGCACATTTACCGATCCCATAATTGTGGAATACATGAACAAGAATTTCTGGCCGGTTAAGCTCGATGCCGAAACCCAGGACACAATCGTTGTAAACGACCAGACATTTGTAAGCACAAATCCGGGAGGCAAACGCGCCAGTCATCAATTAGCCGTAGCCCTTTTGAATGGGAAAATGTCGTATCCTTCGTTTGTTTTTCTGGACGATGAAGTAAAACTCATTACGGTGCTTCCTGGCTTCAATCCGCCCGAAAAACTCGAGCCGGTGCTTCATTACATCGCCGAAGGAAAATACAAGGACATTGCCTACGACCAGTATTTGAACACTTTTAAAGGTAGTTTTAACAAGGAATAGTAAGGCTTTTGGCAGGTAAGATTTTGCCTGGCTGTTTTACCGAATTCTTAAATAAATTGTCCCACCTGAGTAAGCATTAACTTTGGCTAAGTTTAAAAAATTGTAAGTGAAACATTATAACCAGCGGAAGCAAGAGAAAAGTGAAAGATTTCAAAGGCGATTAAGACGCATCCCGTTTTGGATAACCTTAATCACTGTCCTGATTGCTATTTATGATTTTGGTTTCGACAAGACCTCTTTCATTCTGCCAGTTTTAAGCTGGATTTATATTTTTACGTTAATTGTGGGTCTGGCTTCCTTAATCGGGCGATATTTCCCGTTAAGCCAAAAGCCAATTCCCCGTGCGTGGCCGGTTGATGTACTATTGGTTTTGCTTTTTGCAGTAGCGATAATAGCCTTCCTTTTGGGGTATTCCGACCTTTATAACCGGGTGCACCACGAATGGGTTTATTCGGCGATTTTTTTGATATTCCTTCGCGAGTTTTCCACGCTACAAATAAATTTTAAGCGCCAGTTTCTAAGTCCGGCACAGTTGTTTGTGCTTAGTTTTCTGAGCATAATTTTATTAGGTGCTTTGTTATTGATGCTTCCAAAAGCAACATACACAGGAATTCCATTTATTGATGCATTATTTACTTCCACCAGTGCTGTTTGCGTTACCGGGCTTATTGTGGTTGATACAGGGACTTATTTTACGCATTTTGGGCAAATAATAATTGTAATGCTTATTCAGGTTGGTGGCATCGGGATTATGACTTTTACGAGCTATTTCAGCTTTTTTTTCAGAGGGGGCTCTTCTTACGAAAATCAATTAGCCTTGCGCGAAATGACCAACTCCGATAAAATTGCCGAGGTTTACAACACACTCAAAAAAATTATATGGATTACCTTTTTCATTGAAGCGTTTGGGGCGTTAATCATTTTTTCGAGCCTCGATAACACCATGATTCCGTCTTTTGGAGGACGGACTTTTTTCGCGGTTTTTCATGCCGTCTCGGCTTTTTGCAATGCCGGCTTTTCGACGCTTTACAACAATTTATATGAACTTGGAGTGCGCTTCAATTATACTTTGCAGTTAACGGTTGCCTTCCTGATAATCTTTGGTGGACTTGGTTTCCCGATTGTTTTTAACTTCATTAATTACTTAAAACATCTTGTTGTTAACCGCCTACTTCCTTTTACCCGGAAAAACAAAGCCGTTCATATTCCGTGGGTAATCAATATCAACACCAGGATTGTAATTGTTACTACTTTTTTGTTGCTGGCTGGCGGAACCACCGCTATTTATTTTTTGGAGTATGGTAACACGCTGGCCGAACATAGCGGATTTGGTAAAATTGTGACAGCCTTTTTTGGTGCTACAACACCCCGTACGGCCGGTTTTAACAGCGTTGATATGACGCTTCTGCAAAATTCGACTATCCTGGTTTTATTTTTCCTGATGTGGGTTGGGGCATCTCCGGCATCAACTGGTGGGGGTATAAAGACCACAACTTTTGCTATTCTTATTCTTAACTTTTTGAGTTTAGCCCGCGGAAAAGACCGCATCGAGGTTTATCGCCGCGAAATTTCGGATAGTTCGGTCCGCCGGGCTTTTGCAACCATTTCGCTATCGCTTTTGTTAATTGGCACAGCAGTTACAATTGTTACCATTTCCGACAGCGACCTGAGCCCTTTTGCTATTGCTTTTGAAGTTGTTTCGGCTTTTGGAACTGTTGGTCTTAGCCTTGGAATAACTGCTGCATTAAGTACTTTCGGTAAATTTATCATTGTTCTTACCATGTTTATTGGCCGGGTAAGTTTGCTTACGCTGATGATCGCCCTTTTCCGTAAAGTAAAGCATTTAAAATATCGTTATCCTAACGAAGAAATTTTAATAAACTAAACACCTGTATAAATGAAAATCATAATTATTGGCCTTGGAAATTTTGGTTCGTCGCTGGCCGAAAAGCTTACGCGGCTTGGCCATGAAGTGATTGGCGTTGATAATAAAATGGGAAAGGTTGAAGCCTTAAAAGAGCGTATAACCCATGCCGTTTGCCTTAATTCGACCGATCCGCAGGCTATGACCACTTTGCCGCTTAACGATGCCGACATCGTAATTGTGGCTATTGGCGAAGATGAAGGTTCGAACATCATGGCTACGGCTTTGATGAAACAGTTTAAAGTTAAAAGGCTTATCAGCCGTGCGGTATCTGCCCTTCACGAAACGGTGCTCGAAGCAATGGGCGTGGATGAAATTGTTCATCCCGAAGAGGAGACTGCCGAAAGATGGGCTAAAAAACTGAACATACAAGGTGTGATTGATTCGTTTGAACTTGCCGGTGAGTATAATATTGTGGAAGCTACGGTGCCGAAGCGTTATGTTGGTAAAACCCTTGCCGAAATCGAAATCCGTAAAAACTACGATGTTGTTGTGCTTACCACCATTAAATCAACCGAAAAGAAAAACCTGTTTGGTATTGCGAGGAGCATAAAAAGTGTTCAGGGCGTTGCTTCATCCAAAACCATTTTTGCCAAAGGCGATATTGTTGTTTTTTACGGAAACATCAACGATATCCAAAGATTGATCAAAAATGAAGATGTTGAATAGGGGAATATTTCCGACGAAAAACCGTGATTATTCCTCCTTTTTCTTTTCCCGTTTATTCAAAAAAAGCTGCACTCAAAATTGTGGGGTTATCTCGAATCATCATTCACCAGATCAATTGACAATACTTTTGATAAAGCAATTTTTATTTCATCGCTTATCTCGGTGTTTATAGTGCCAAGTTGTTTAACAAATCTGTTTTCCGAAACACAGCGAATTTGAAAACAATCAATTGCCGATGGTTTTGATAAATTATTTTGTTTGTTCGGATCTATTTTAATCATCCAGGGGGCTACTTCGTATCTTTCATTCCAATCGGTAACCGGTACAATTATTTTAAGCGGAAGCTTGCCTGTCGAATTGTCGTTTACAATAATGGCCGGTCTTGTTTTTTGAATTTCTGCACCAATTGTTGGGTCGAGGTTTATTAACCAAATTTCATTTTGATGTTTCATAAAAATGTTCAAAATCAAGATTGGTGAATACAGTTAATTCGTTATCGTTTTTGTAATCGTTATAGAGTTTATCAGCCGCAATTTCCATTTGTGTTTTTGCTTCTCTTTGCCTTATTGATTTAATTATCCATTCGGCAATATAAATTTGTTTTCTAAAAGGCAAATTTTGAATTTCGCGTAGTATTGAAATTGTTTCCATAGTTTCTTTTTTTTGCAAATTTAGTAAAATTCATTCTTAAAAATTTACAACCCATTTCCCTTTCCCGATTATTCTAAAACTGCCACACTGCAATAATTTCGATTAAGAGGAGCTACATTATTTTTCACGATTTGAATGAACCAAGGCGGTTTTTACTTTTCGATAAGCAATGTTGCAATTTTTTCTCTTAACGGTTTTAAATCTGTTTCGATGGTTGCCCAAATAATTTCGTCTTTTATCTGATAGTAACCATGAACCAAAATATGGCGCATACCAATCATTTCATTCCATTCGACGAAATCGTGTTTGGCCCTGAAATCTTGAGTTAATAAATATGCAGCTTCTCCAACAATCTCAAGGTTTTTGATAATTGCAAATCGCAGGATTTTATCGCTTTTATAGACTTCAAAAGACTTGCCTTCGGTAAACTCAAAGATATTATCAATAGCCTCAATAATATGATTGAGTCGCTCATTATTCCTTGGTTTTTCTCTCATAAATCAGGATTTTATCTTTTTCGGCGCTCAACACTGCAAATTGTTTTAACTGCCCATCTTCGACAAGGTCAACTTTTTTGCCGGTTAATGCCTGCAAATCGTTTACAATATGAATGTATTTAAACAAAGTAACTTTACTATCCGGAATAAAATTTACTAAAATATCAATATCGCTTTTTGTGTCTTCTTCCGATCGGGCATACGAACCAAATAGCCATGCCTTTTCGATGGGCTGGCTTGCAAAATATTCGTTCAATCTATTTACAATTGCTGTGTTCACAATCTTTACTTTTTTGCAAATTTAGTAAATTCCACCCTTCCATATCAAACCCTCATTTCCCTTTCCATTTATTCTTAAACAAATTAATGGCAATTATTTTGTTCAAACGCAGCTTTTTGTTTAGTGGAGTAAGTCCATTGAAGT
>CAIYZW010000460.1 GCA_903930725.1 uncultured Bacteroidota bacterium | reverse complement strand
GCAAAAAACAAACCCGATGGTTCAAGAAATTTATTCATCTCATCAAGCACAACACCCGGCTGAACACAAATCCAGCGCTCGGCCTTATTAAATTCGATGATGTTGTTCATGTATTTTGTAACATCAACCACGATACCGCCGCCCACGACCTGCCCGGCAAGCGAAGTTCCAGCGCCACGTGGAATCAGTGAAGTATGGTTTTCGGTGGCAAATTTTATCAACTGTTTGATGTCGGCCACATTTTTTGGACGGGCAACTGCAACGGGCATTTCGCGATATGCCGAAGCATCGGTGGCGTAAATGATCCGTGTGGCGTTGTCGGTAAATAAATCACCGTCCAGATGCGCTTTTAATAATTTCAGATTTTCATTCAGGTTTGTGAGTTCCATTTTTTTAAAATTTTCAGGCGTAAAAGTACGATTATCGGCAAAATCAATCTCCGTAATTTTTGTTTTCGTAGCCCAGGCCATCAGGCCTGGGAAAACCGTATTTTTGCCGCAAAAACAAGCGTTTTTGAAAGCAACGAAAATTACAGGAATTGTTCTGGCGGGTGGAAAAAGCAGCCGTATCGGCACCGAAAAAGGACTGGTGAAATTTAGAAACAAACCGCTGATCGAATATTCGCTGAATGTTCTAAAATTGGTGGTGGATGAAATTCTTATCAGTTCAAATTCAGATTCATACAATGCTTTTGGCTATCAGGTTTTGAAAGACGAAATTCCCGAATCAGGACCAATGGGCGGAATTTATACCGGCCTGAAAGCCTCGAAAAACGAAATCAACATCGTCATTTCGTGCGATGTACCTCTTGTTGATACCAACTTTTTAAATAGACTTTTAACATTTTCTGATGATTTTGCGGCAGTGGTTCCCTGGCATGAAAAAGAATTTTTTGAGCCGTTGTGCGCCGTTTACAACAAAAATCTCCTTCCAGTTTTTAAAGAATTCATTGATAATAGGAATTTCAGGATTCCTGACTTTTTGAAAACAGTTAATACCAAATTTCTTAAAACTGGTAAAGAAAACGGAATTGACCCTTTCATTTTCTACAATATCAACACATTAAAGCAGCTTGAAGAATTAAACTTCATGGTTAACCCGGATAAATAGAGGCAAATGAAGAAACAACTCAACAACCTTTTGATGATTGCCGGGACAGGCCGAAATGTAGGCAAAACCATGCTGGCCTGCAAGTTGATCGGGCAATTCAGCCATCTGTATGTTGTTGGGATAAAAGTTTCGCCTCATTTTCATCAGCAAGCCGAAGGGCAAAAAATCCTGGTCCAAAGTCCTGATTTCATGATTATCGAAGAAACTTCGGCCTCCACCTCAAAGGATAGTTCGCGCATGTTGCAGGCTGGTGCAAGTAAAGTCTATTACATTCAAACCCACGATCGGATTATCGGGGATCCTTTCCGGATTATTCTTTCGATGCTTCCCGAAAATCAACCTGTCATTTGCGAATCCGGCGCATTGCTTATGTTTGCTAAGCCAGCTTTGTTTTTTTTGGTTTATAAAAAAGGCGGTGTCCAGACTAAACCTGGTCTTAACAGCATAGATTATGATCCCGACCAAAAAATTGCCTTTGATGGTGAAGTTTTTGATTTCGATTTTGAAAAAATCAGGTTTGAAAATCATGTGTGGGTTTTGAAAAAATAATAAGACCT
>CAIYZW010000459.1 GCA_903930725.1 uncultured Bacteroidota bacterium | reverse complement strand
CGTTAGCCGAAATCCCGCTTCGGCGGGAGAGGAATGGAAGATGCTGCTTAAAACGCCGACAAATAGTTATGAAGGTTATGATTGTAGGTAATTCCCAGCTTTTTCCGGAGCCTTGAGCGGGCAACTTTTACACTCTCCGGTGTAATATAAAGCAGGTTACCAATTTCCTTTGAGTTCATGCCAAGTCTGAGAAAAATACTCAGTCTTACCTCTGCCTGGCTAAGCCTGGGATGGGTTTCGGAAAGGATTTGAATAAAACCGCTGTGAACGGATTCAAATGAAAGCTGGAAACGTTTCCAGCTGTCCTGAATCAAATGTCGGTCGAGTTCGCCGATAATGCACGTTATTTCTTCTTTTGAGTGAGTTTGGTTGTTGGGAAAATCGGTTAGCAAACCCTCCATTCTCCTTTTAAATTTTTTCAGAAAAGCATCGTTTTTGGTTATTTCCAGCGCAATTTCGGCAAGTTGCCGATCCTTTTCGGCGAGTGCATTTTTATGTTGCTCCGAAAGTAAAAGCGCTGCATGGGTCCGTGCGAGCAATTCAACATCATTTATTGGGCGGGTCAAAAAATCAACGGCACCTGCTTCAAGGGCTTCCTTCAGGTTTTCGGGTGAAAGCATGATGCCGGTGGCCATAATCACAGGAATTTCGCGGGTAGCTTTGTGTTTTTTCAATTCACGAATCAAATCAATCCCCGTCATTTCGGGCATGTCCCAGTCGGTAAGAATAATATCGGGCAAAATCTTTAGCGCCATCGCCAGTGCCATCTTTCCACTGTTGGCCTGATAAATGACTAAATCGGGACGGTTTTGCTCAAATATCGAAAAGATCACCTGGAGGTTCTCTACAAGGTCATCAACAATAAGTATGGTTCTTTCCTGCATCTTTATAGATTTATTAGCGAATGATAGTAGCTGCTGTCCATCGTATTAACAGCGTGATAAACTTCATCTTTCCAAAGTTGTATTTCAACATTTTCTGAAACTGGGATTGTTTTCATGCAGGCATAAATGTCACTTATCGCATTTACATCGAGTTTACAGAGTTTCGGAAGGTAAGGAGCAAGTTCTGATATGGCCATGTTGCTTAATTGCAATTTCTCTTTGTGGTTAGAAATCTGTTGGTCTTTGGCAGTAGAATCAAGGTTTTCCGGTTTTTTGTTTAACGGCAGGGTAAACCAAAATACGGAACCTGCCCATTTTTCTGAGGTGGCTCCGATGTTTCCACCATGTGCTTCGATAACCATTTTACAAAAGGCCAGGCCTAATCCGGTCGAACCGGCCAATCCCGACTTTTTCTTTTCAGCCTGGGTAAATTTATCAAAAATCAGGGGCAAAATCTCAGGATCAATGCCATCGCCTTTGTCGGCAACTTCAACTTTGAGCCAGCCGGGTTCTGCTTCTGCAATGGTGATATTAATATTTTCGCTGCTTTTCGAAAACTTAATGGCGTTAGCAAGGAGGTTTGAAAATACCCTTTGCACCAGCTCGCTGTCGGCATTTACAGTGAATTCAGCATTTGCAATTATGTTAATAACCAGGTTTTTTTCCTGAGCCAGCAACCGCACATCGTTGCAGGCATCATTGGCTATTTTACCAATACTTGTAGCTTCTTCGCGGATTTTTAACGCGGTATTTTCGTATTTATAAACATCCAAAATGTTCATCACCATGTTTAGCATTGTCCGTCCGTTTTTTTCGATGATCAGCCCGGCTTTCTCAGGTTTTTTTTCGATATGCCTGAGGTTAATCAAGGTATTCAGCGGATTTTTCAGATCATGAATGATCATTCCCGTCATGGCTTCTTTAAAATCCGACAATTGATGCAATTTTTGATTTTTGGATTCCAGCTCTTCTGATTGCCTGTTGATTTTCTCATTTTTAATAAACAGCAGGCGATTCACCTTTTTTAATTTCGACTGCGTGAAGACCACGTAGATCAAAATCAAGACAACCAACATAATTCCGGCAATGAGGAAATTATTCTCTCTTTTCTTTT
>CAIYZW010000458.1 GCA_903930725.1 uncultured Bacteroidota bacterium | reverse complement strand
TCGGCGAGGTTAAGCGCTGTAAAAGTCCCTGCGATAACATCAATACCACCGGTTGTCCAGTCGTAATGGTTGCAGGTAACAGTAAATCCGGCAGGATCTTCAAGTCGCAAAGCTGCACCCATTTTTGCTTCAATAATATTAAATGTTTCGTTGGATTTTACAAGCTGATGCCCGGCACCATCAAAAATAACACGGCTTGTGCCTTCATTAAAGGCCGCCAGTCCTGCGGTGTTGGTCCAGTTTCCGGCAATATTTATTGTGTAACTTCCTGCAGCCAGGATTCCGCTTTCGATAAGTACATTTCCGTTAATATCAGTATTTGTATTCAGAAATACGCTACCGCTCGAACTTACCGTAAGATTATTAAAATAATCACCCGCATTCATTTCTAAACTGTGCGTTGTACCATCAAATACAACAGTTCCAGCGCCACAATACAAATGACCGTTGTTGTAAAATTCACCTTTTATTACAACAGGATAGTTTGAATAAATGTATGTAACAGCATTGTTTTGATTATAGAATACATCGTTAATGGTAAGCTGGGTTGTAGAAGCATTGCTTATTGAAACCCAGTTTCCGGCTGGTTTATAATTTCCATAGCGCATCAAACTGCAATCGGCATCGTAAGTACGGAGAAAACTATTTGAACTTCCAAAAAACATCACTCCACCACCTATATTAACACTCGCGCCCGCATTAAAATTCCAGTCGCCGGCAACCTTGATAATTGTTAAATCAGCCGTCCAGGCAGTGGAACCGGAATTCCAGTTGATAGTTCCTTCAACTTGTGTAATAGCCGAAGATGTTGAGTAATCCATCATCAACTGGCCATTTACGTTAAGATCGCCATTCACGGTAAGTGTTACATCATAATTTCGCAAATAGGTTCCGGATCCAATTGTAAGGTTATTACATGCTCCGTTAAATGAATAAATCCAGCATTCATAAGGTGTTCCATCGGGAATAACTACATTATCCGTGGCGTATGGAGTATGCAATAAATTCCAGTTTGCCCCGTCATGCCAATTATTACTTACTGTTCCCGTCCATACATTATCAACAGGCGCTGTTACGTTTAGCTTATAATCCTCCACTTCACCATACAATGTTGCTCCACAAGGGGAAACAGCACCGGTGTAGGTAATCCTCACACGCACAATACATTCACCATAGGTTTGACCGGCAGGCACCGAAATATTGGCTGTGTAAGGTCCTGCACCCGGGTTACCAGTTACAGAAATGGTTTCATTAGCATCATTAAAATCGCCGTCACGACTCCAATCTACCCAGATACCACACTGATCGGACGAAAAACCGCTTCCGTTTGTAACCGTTATTTTTTCGATAGCATTTTTAGGAATGTCGTTTACAAGATTTGTATAGTCGCCATAATTTGTACAAAGAGAGGTATGGTTTATCGAACCAAACTGGACTCTGGAAATGTATTCATCGCAACCACCGGAGGCAGCACAATTATTACCCAGATTAAAAGAGGCAATCTGTGTTATCCATGCCCCCCAGGCATTATAATTTCCAGCGTACTCATTGGTGTACCAGAAAGTTTCATCATCTGTAGGGTCAACACTCATCATCGAATAATCGCCCCATCGCGCAACACCGCCTTGCGAATTTGCTCCATCAATAATGGCTTTTTCACCCATTGTCATCTGTCCCAAAGGATCGTTAGGATTTCGTCCGGTATAATGAATTGATGGGTACCTGGTACTACTTGAAACACTAAATCCAAGGGCTATGTCTCCGTCGGCATTTTGCGCTATACTTGCCATCCAATAGTTATCTGTAGACCCTGGTGAATATGTACCCTGCTGATAAATGTACCAGGCTCCTGCGTCTTTCCTTAATTCATACCATCGCGTACCCGCCCGGTTAGCCAAGTCAACATCTACCGTGTGACAACAAACCATTGATTCATACGACCCGAAGTTCCGGTATTGCAGTCGGTTCATCAGGGCTGGTTCCATCACCTCAAGTTTTTGCGCTGTTCCTTGTTGAGGTATGATACCTTGAAGAAATGAGCCAAATGCCGAACTAAAGGCAGCGGTATTTAAGTTGTTTGTGAGCGTAAATGTTGATAGCGCGGTATTTGACCAGTTAACATCAAATTCCCAGATTTTCAGCCGGTCCACAGGGTCGTTTCCCCAGGCATCGTCACTGATAAATGCAAAATAGTTAGGAGCACCGGCCGGAGCCCATTGTCCATCATTATCTGAAGGGAGCATCCCAATAAAGCCACCTCCCGGTAAAGAAGCTGCATTAAACTGAACCATTTGTGCAGGGCTTGTTCCAGCCAGCATTTGACTCCGGTTAAGTGCGGCAACAGTAACACTTCCGTTACCATGTTGTGTCATCAGGTAATAACCATCGCGCCAAATCCCGAATTTTGGATAATCGGGATAACTTGCAAACTGAAAAGCATAACGGTAATATGCACCTGTTGGATCACTGGTTGTCGAAATTGCCACCAAAATCCAATATGTACCTCCTGTAATGCCAGTATTTACGGCAAACTGGCTTACCAACCACCGGTCGGCCTGTTCGTCATAAAGAACAATGGGATCGCCATCGTTTGTTCCTGTCCAATCTCCGATAAACCCGTCCCAAATTGTAGAGTTGTCAGCCGGGCCGAATAACGTATTGCCTTGTTTATCAAAAATCTGGAATATTGTGTTGCACATCTGAACGTAGTGATTTGGTCCAACATCGCCATCAGTATCAGGAGGTGCAACATATTCGGCAGGAGGGCCGTTGTCACTGTTACGGGTTCCTTCAAAGTTTTCGATAGTCCCCGACATTCCTTTTGAACCATTAAACTTTTGCCACACAGGGTCTTCACCTTTCGGCAAAGCATTGTCTGGATTTTTAATAATTGGATCCTCAGAAAGCTGTGGAATCTCCTTTCCCTTTTTGTGCAAGTGATGCCCTGATGCTCCTTTCGGAGGAATTGGGCCAATTTCAGTTAATGGCCTCGATACATCATTGTAACCCGACTCACCGGGAATTGGCTCATAGGTCTGGCCAACTTCCTGTGCCATCAGGCTAACAATGTAGGTAAACATTAAAAGTAGAATAGTAATTTTTAACTTCATAATTTACAGGTATTTAATTAAATATAAAATTGAATTAATAAACATATTTTGCTTTGAAACTAAATATTCTCACAATCATAATTTTGGTCTTTAACTAAATTAAAATCAGAAAACCACAGTTCATGCAATCACAATAATTTTCCTTTCATCATTCAAAGGTAACAATTGAAATATGTTTTGCATTATTTTTTACTTAATTTAACTATTTAAGTACTTAATAAATAAAAAATAACAAAACAATCTTCGGGCAGCAAAATTACAGTGTCAAATCTATGGAACAATCCCTATTTATTGGGATTTTGCAGATGATCAGGATTTTATGTTATTAAAAAATCGGGGAAAAGTTCTTTTTCTAATTAGGGGCTGCTGAAGAACTCTTATGGTTTCATCACGACCTTAAAGAGGTCGCATATTTATAGAAAACGATGATTTGAATGATTGTTCGACCCCGAATGGGGTCGCATTTCCTGACGTTTGAACCTTTTTCTATAAACATTCTATCCCTTTGGGATAATCTTTAGAACTCACTAAAAATTCAAGTGCAAGCTTTTTTTGGTTGTGCCCAAATTATGCTTGGACACAGTTCTTTTCAATAACCATTTTTATTGTTCATCATCAATTCATTAACCATTATTCAGCAACCCCTAATTAAATTTTATGAGCAAAGTCTAAAAACCAAAAAAAGGCATCTATTTTTAGACACCCCTTTTTAAACATTAAAATTCAACGAATTCGAGTAATGGGAACTATTGGCCTTTGACCACTTTACGTGTAACAACGCCTTCAGAAGTCCGAATCTGAGCCTGGTAAAAATCGATGGTCAAGCCTGAAAGATCAATTAACTGGTTGCCTTCGGTTTTAGTATTCAAATAATTATCAAAAGTCAAAATAGAAAATCAATTTTTCATAAAACAGTTTTCATTGGATGAATTCTGTAAGGTCTAAAAAATCAATTAATTATAAGTTTGAAGCTCAACGACCTTGATCCGAGTTATTTTGAGGCATCCTTCACACACCTGAAACCTATTGTTGAATTCCTGTCAAATCCTGGCGAAACCAGCAACAGCATTTGCTGATGGCTTACAGGCTGCGGACCTCCCTGCACATACCACCAGCTCGAAGTTGGCTTATAAAAACTACCACCTTTCATCATCGAAAAATAGTAAGTTCCATTATCGAAAATATCCTGCGTAAGTTGCCACACATTTCCAATCAAATCCTTAACACCAAAGGGGCTTGCACCACCCGGAAACTGGTCAACCGGAGTTGAACTACCAGTGGCATTGTTGCACAAAGTCGAATCGAAATCGTTGCCCCACGGCCATTTGCGGCCATCGTTTCCCTGCGCTGCATATTGCCATTCAGCTTCGGTAGGCAGTCGTTTCCCTTGTTTTTGGC
>CAIYZW010000457.1 GCA_903930725.1 uncultured Bacteroidota bacterium | reverse complement strand
TGATATGAAAGAATACGAAAAAGGCATTAAAGTATTGGATGAAGAATTTGAGAAAATCAAAATAGAAAAGAATCCGTTCAGAGGTGATTGGAACTATAAAATCAACCCCTGAAATGTATCATTTATTACTTAACAAATACTTAGTTTTGACAAGACAAAATTTACGGCTTCATCAGCCATTTCAAAAACCGTACCTCCATATTCTTTATAATCGGGAATGGGCTTTTGAACCTGAAATCCATGAAAATGAGCACATTTTATGGTTGATGAAGGAAAGAACAACTGTGGGTCGGGTGCAAAAACCAGCATTGCACTGTTTACCAATTTTCCTTCGCGGGTCATTCTCAAGTGTTTTAAAACCCTTTCAACTGGAGCGTTGTCTTTAAGCGGGAAGTTGCGTTTCTTTCGGGCAATGGCAATAAACTCCCTTATTTTGGCCTCATCCAATGCATTAATTCCTGCCGAAGGGTGCAAACTATATGCTGAGCGGGCATAAACTGAGTATCAAATTCAGGATATGTTAATTAATTACAGTTTATTATCCTATTATTAAAACGCAGTTTATGCCCAGTCGAAGTATATCATCAAAATCATGACTTTCGATTTTTCCGTTTTGTTTTAAGAACAATACACACGACCTGTAAAGCTCCAGCTTAAGCGTGTCGATATCCGAAAATTTCTTACGTGAAACATCCTGCTCAATTTTGCTGATTAATGCAATTTCTTTAGGGTGACGAACAATTCCTTTAGTTTCTTTAATAAAAATCCATCGGGGCAAGCGCTCTTTTTTGGCATAATCATATTCCTTTTCGGAAGGTGAAATTCCTTCAGAATCCTCATAGCCGTAAGCTTCACCAATCAGGCCAATAAAAATATCCGAATCTTCAACTTCGCTTAGGTAAACTTTACCCGGCGAAAGCGTATTGGCGGGAACTTCTTCAAACAAAAAGGGTTCAAAAAAAGTGCACAGCAAAGGGTCATGCCTCAGATAACGCGCCAACTCTTTGCGCTCATCAGCAAATTCGTTTTGTACGCTCGATATAAAAACTTTGAGTCGCTTCACAATGCCTTTTTTTTGGCGTTAAAGATAATGATAAAAAGTTTTTGAGTATCGGGGGGTTGTACCTGGGTATTCCAGTCATACCAACCCCGTTGCCAATATCCGGTTTATAAAAACCAAAGGTTTGTCTTTCCGAAATCCGGAAGACTTTCGCTTTCAAAAAAAGGGAACATCTCGGCCACCAGCGCCGGATACTTTACAGTTACCGGAAGGTTTTGTTGTTTTACCGATTTCCAGTACATCCGGCTAAACTGGTAAACCTGATCAATGAGTTCTTTGATGATCGTTTTGTCGTTCAGCATTTTTGGATGAGTACTTTTAAAACCAAGCTTTAACGGGAAATGCCAGCCTTCGATGTTTATTTTTTCGGTATTGTGGTAGCGTGTATTGTTGAATAAAAGGTACGCATTCGGTGCGATATTTATAATTGTCCCGCTAAAAGGCATCAGATCATCAGATGCAGTGTCGAAAGCCAGATAATCGCTGCTATCCGTTTTGTTTATCGTTATAATAATGACCGGAAGATTCTCGAAGCCAAGTTCAAACAATACATTACGGATGGGTTCAATATCCTTATTGCGCATCGTTTTATAAAAATGGATAATCAATCTCTTGATCTCCTTGTTTTTATTGACATATTCCTGAAGCATCAGCTTAATTTTAGGCGCCAGCATCCACGATTCGCTTGCGCGGATGCAGTCGAATTCACGGAATTCGCCATTGTTACTAAACACAAAAGCATTACCTATGTACCGTACGCCAATGGTATTCGATTTGAAAGCGCCGACCCCAATTACAAGCTCTTCTTCCGCCGGTCGTTCTAAGCGCCAGGGGATGCCTCCCGCCTTTGCAAGGATTGCGGAAGCAATATTTAATGTGTAAAATTTTTTAAAGGAATCACTATGCAGGCTTTCTTTAAAAATAACCTGAGAGCTGATATGATGGTTTAAGAGTATCTCTTTGATCTGAAAATACAGTTTGCTATTCACCTGATCGGATTCATCCTTTTTGAAAGGGCTGATGTAAATGGCAACATAGTTAAAACCGACGGTGTCGAGGGTAATACCATCGAGGAAGTGGCGAAGCTCTTCCAATGGGTTTCCTTCTTTGGTAAACTTCAAAGAATGGTTTTTGTCAAGATCAAATTTTACTCTGACAAAATCATACAACGACTCTCCCCAT
>CAIYZW010000456.1 GCA_903930725.1 uncultured Bacteroidota bacterium | reverse complement strand
TGACCTCAACGAAAACCTCGAAATCAGAATTATCGAAAGGACGATACAATTAGAAGAAACCAACGAAATTCTCGGAAACGAAATCTTAAGCCGCAAGTTGGCCGAAGCTGAACTTGAAGTCGAAAAACACAGGCTTTCGGATATCATCGAAGGAACCAACGTGGGAACCTGGGAATGGAATATCAAAACAGGCCAAACGGTTTTCAACGAAAGATGGGCCGAAATAATTGGTTATACCCTCGAAGAATTAGCGCCGATATCCATCGAAACATGGATGAAATTTGCCCATCCCGACGATTTAAACCAATCCGGCGAATTGCTGGAAAAGCACTTCAAAGGAGAGTCGGACTATTACTCCTTCGAGTCGAGGATGAAACATAAAAACGGTGATTGGGTCTGGGTATTAGACAGGGGAAAAGTTCACTCCTGGACTAAAGATGGAAAACCGCTCCTGATGTCGGGAACACACCTGGATATTACCGAACGTAAGCACGCGGAAGAGGCGCTTAAAAAAAGTATGGAGTTATTGGACGAGACCCAGAAATTGAGCAAAGTAGGCGGTTGGGAATTTAATATCGACACCAGGGAGCAAACATGGACAGAGGAGGTTTTCAGGATTCACGAAACAGATTTAACTCACAAACCAACAGTCGAAAACGGCATCAGTTTTTACACTCCGGCATCCATCCCATTTATAAAAAATGCGGTTCAACGTGCCATCGAATATGGTGAGTCCTTTGATTTGGAATTGGAAATAATCACCGGTAAAGGGAATTTGCGTTCGGTTAAGGTCATCGGAAATGCAGATTTAGAACACCGCCGCGTTTTTGGTTTCATTCAGGATATTACCGAATCCAAGCGCGCCGAAGAGGCACTGGTCTGGAATAAAACGCTACTCGAATTAATGACGAATTCATCGCCTTTGGGTTTTCTGGTGGTTGACAACCGGACCGATGAAATTTTGTATTTCAATCATCGCTTTTGCCATATATGGGGAATTGAGCAAATAGCTGACAGGATGCACAACGGCGAACTTAAAAACAACGACCTGATTCCGTATTGTCTGCCGGTCCTGGCCGATATACCGGCTTTTGCCGAATCGTGCAAACCACTCCAGGATGAAACCAACCGCATTACACTTGAAGATGAGATTGCATTTACCAATAGCCGCACCGTTCGTCGTTACTCCACGCAGATCAGGGGCGAAAATGACGAGTATTTTGGCAGATTTTACATTTTTGAAGAAATCACCGAACGCAAAAGGGCTTCAGAATTTGAGGCCGAACTCCTGCAGTTATCGCTTCAGTTAACCGGTATTCCAAATGCCGAAATACCTGCCGCACTTAATCTGGCACTGCAAAAAATTGGTGGTTTTCTGGGCGCCGACAGGGCCTACATCTTCGAAATGAACCTGGTCGAAAACATCATGAATAATACTTACGAATGGTGCAGTGAGGGAATAAATCCGGAGATTCAAAACCTTCAGAAACTGGCATGCGATCATCTACCCAAGTGGTGGGAGAAAATTACACGGCATGAAAACATGGCTATTCACTCAATTAACGATTTGCCCGAAACCTGGCAAACCGAGCGCGAGCATCTCGGCGCACAGGGAATTAAATCGCTTCTCGCAATTCCAATGCTGATCGAAAACAATCTGATTGGCTTTGTAGGATTGGATTCGGTTACCAATAAACGCGAATATACTGCTTCAGAAATCAATATCCTGCAGGTTTGGAGCAACATGCTGGCCAGTTTAATCAATCATCAGCGGAAAGAAGAATTTATCGAACAAACCCGCCGGAATTACGAAACCTTTTTCAACACCATTGATGATTTCCTTTTTATTCTCGACGAGCAGGGAAACATAATCCACACCAATACAACTGTTACCAGACGGCTTGGATATGACACAAAAGAACTCATCGAAAAATCTGTGCTGATGGTACATCCGGCCGAACGCCGTGATGAAGCCGGGCGCATTGTTGGCGAAATGCTGGCTGGTACAGCCGAGTTTTGTCCGGTGCCGCTGGTTACAAAATCAGGCGAATATATTCCGGTCGAAACAAAGGTAAAACGTGGTTTCTGGGATGGAAAACCTGCAATATTCGGGGTAACTAAGGATGTTTCAAAAATCAAACTTTCCGAAGAAAAGTTTTCAAAAGCTTTCCAGTCAAATTCGGCAATGATGGCAATTTCGGATTTTGATGGTGTGTTTTTGGATATTAACGATACATTTTTAAAAACACTGGGCTATTCGCGCCAGGAGGTTATTGGACAAACTTCCGGCGAGCTTAACCTTTTCAATAATCCCAGCTTACGAAAGGAATTGGCTGAAAGATTGCAACAAAATATTCCCGTAAGAGATATGGAGACAGAGGTTAAAACAAAGTCAGGCGAAATAAGAACCGGTCTGTTTTCCGCCGATACCATTTACATCGGAAAAGATTTGTGCCTGTTAACCATGATGGTTGACATCACCGATCGGAAACGTTCGGAAGAAGCGCTGAGGGAGAGCGAAAACAGATTTTCGCTGTTCATGGACTATCTGCCCGCCGTGGTTTTTTTAAAAGACAGCAAAGGAAAAACACTGTTTGTAAATAAATATATGGACAATGCCTTTGGAGCTTTCGGTTGGGTAGGAAAAACCATGATGGAAGTTTTTCCAAACGAATTTGGCGCAAAATTAACGACCGACGATTTGGAGGTGATGAAACTTGGCTATCAGAAAATTGAAGAAAGCATGATGCAGCTCGACGGGAAATTGCATTTTTACGAAACCCAAAAATTTGCAATCAACCGGTTAGGAATGGATCCTTTGCTTGGAGGTATTTCACTGGATATTACCGAGCGCAAGCTGGCCGAAGAAAAAATCAAGCAGGCCAGAGACGAAGCCGAAAAAGCAAATCGTGCCAAGAGCGAATTCCTCTCGCGCATGAGCCACGAACTGCGCACGCCGATGAATTCGATTCTTGGCTTTGCACAACTGATGGAAATGGGCGAGTTAACCCCAAAACAAAAAAAGGGAGTCAACCACATTTTAGCCTCAGGTAAATATTTACTCAAACTCATTGATGAAGTACTCGACATTTCGCGTATCGAAGCCGGAAGGATGGTACTTGAACCGGTGTCGCTTAAGGTGGCACATGTTATAAATGAGCTTTTAGACAGCATTCAGCCTCAAATTATCGAGCGGCAATTAACAATCGAATTCGAAGATTCGCCAACCAACCAACGCTTTGTCGAAGCCGACCTCCAGCGGTTACGGCAGGTGCTGCTCAACCTGTTGAGCAATGCTATCAAGTACAACCGGGTTGGAGGTCTGGTGCAGATAAAAACCGGTGTGATGCCAAAAAACATAGCTGGTATCATGCCGGTCCGCATTTCGATAACCAACACCGGCGAAGCCATTTCACCCGAAAACATCCGGAAACTTTTCGAACCATTCGAGCGGATTGGAGCCGAAAAAACCGAAACCCAGGGCAGCGGACTTGGTCTCACCGTGGTTAAAAGGCTGTTGGATGCCATGCATGGAGCTATTGGTGTTGAAAGTATTCCAGGTGTTGGAAACACATTCTGGATCGAACTACCAATGTCCGACAACCAGAAAAGCCGCAAAGAGCAAGCTGATGAAAATGTAAAACTCACCGCCAACTTAGCCGACGCAAATAATGAAATTGCCTTTCAAAATGAAGAGAAAGCTAAGCGGGCAACAGAAATCGCCATTGCAAATAAGGAGCTTTCTTTTCAAAACGAAAACGAATTAAAAACCATCATCGCCGAACACCTGGAAGTTGGGACGATATTGTATGTGGAAGATAATTTGCCGGGAATCGAGCTGGTCGAAGGTATCATCATAAGATATCGTCCAAAAATTAAGTTAATTGCAACCATGTTAGGCGAAAACGCAGTAAAACTGGCCATCGAAAACAAGCCGGATTTGATATTGCTCGATCTCGATTTGCCCGACATCCACGGCAGCGAAGTGCTTGAACTACTTAAAGCCGATACAAACACAAGCACCATCCCGGTTGTAATTGTAAGTGCCGATGCCATGCCGCAGCAAATGGAAAAACTGATGAAAGCCGGCGCCAAAGACTATTTAACCAAACCCCTCGACATCGTCGCCTTTTTAAGGGTGATAGATATTTGGATTGGGAAAAAGATATGAGATGTAATGAATGAGAAGTCCCGGCCACGCAGTAGTGTAATTTCTATCGTCGTTATCGCAGCCGAAGGGTGCTGCGCACAGAAATGTGCGTGTAGCTCATGGATTATTGGGAGTATTCCATGGATTATTGGGAGTATTCCATGGATTATTGGGAGTATTCTATGGATTATTGGGAGTATTCCATGGATTATTGGGAGTGTTCCATGGATTATTGGGAGTATTCTATGGATTATTGGGAGTGTTCCATGGATTATTGGGAGTATTCTATGGATTATTGGGA
>CAIYZW010000455.1 GCA_903930725.1 uncultured Bacteroidota bacterium | reverse complement strand
CATCAATTCCGGCATTGGAAACTGCCTGATTTGTCACATTTAAAACCACACTATCCTTAGCTAAATACTGGCCATTTGTAACGGTTACAATATATTTGGTTGTCTGACCTGGATTTACCGAAGGATTCTGCTCGTTTGAGGTAAAGCCGGCAGGATTTGAAATCCAGTTGAACGAATACGGGCCTCCCGGACCAACAGAAATATCAGCAAAAAGCTGTGAAGATCCGCCAACACAAATTGGATTTGGATTGGCAATTGCATCAACTACAAATTTCTGGATAGTAAGAATCATACTATTTGAAGCAGACACTGTGCAGGGTAAGATAGCTCCGGCTGTTAAAGTCAAAGTTGCTGTTCCAACACTGATATCCGTTGTACCAGGCGTGTAAACCGGGGTTAGTGAGCTTGTCGAACTAAAAGTTCCGTTCCCGTTTGTTGTCCATAAAATTGTGGTGTTATTCAGTGCCGATCCTGAAAGCTGGTGCGTACTTCCTTGATTTATCGTAGCATCATTACCTGCATCGGCAACCGGCGATTTTCGGATTGTCAGTGTTTTGCTATCAACAGCCGAAACCGAACATGGCGAAATGGCCGATGCTGTTAAAGTTAAATTTACGATTCCTGCAGTAAAATCATTTGCCCCGGGAGTGTAAACCGGGTTTAGTGAGCTTGCCGAACTAAAAGTTCCGTTCCCTGAAGTCGTCCATAAAACGCTGCTCTGGTTTAGGGCTGTCCCGGATAATTGAGCTGTCGAAGTTTGACAGATGGTTGCATCAGTTCCGGCATTTGCAGTTGGTGTTTTTTGGATGACCAGAATTTTGTTATCTGATGCGGAAATCGTGCATGGTGAAATCGCAGAAGCAGTCAAAGTTAAAGTTACTGTTCCGGCAGTAAGATCATTTGCCCCGGGCGTGTAAACCGTGGTTAGTGAACTTGCCGAACTAAAAGTCCCGTTTCCTGAAGTTGTCCATACCACAGTTCCATGATTTGATGCTGATCCGGCCAAATTATGCGTACTTCCCTGACATACGGTTGCATCTGTTCCGGCATTTGCAGTTGGTGATTTTTGGATGACAAGAATTTTGACATCTGAGGCAGAAACCAAACATGGTGAAATGGCCGATGCTGTTAAAGTTAAAGTTACAGCTCCTGTAGAAATATCAGTTAACCCTGGCGTATAAACCGGGCTTAGTGAGCTTGCCGAACTAAAAGTTCCATTCCCTGAAGTCGTCCATAAAACACTGCTCTGATTCTGGGCTGTTCCGGATAATTGAGCTGATTCAGTCTGACAGATTGTTGCATCTGCGCCAGCATTGGAAATCGGAGTTTTTTGTAAGGTTAGAATTTTGAAATCTGATGAAGAAACTGTGCATGGCGAAGTTGCCAAAGCGGTCAGTGTTAAGGTTACCGCTCCTGTTGAGATATCAGCAGCACCTGGAGTGTAAATCGGGGTTAGTGAGTTTGTCGAACTAAAAGTCCCGTTTCCTGAAGTCGTCCATAAAACACTGCTTTGATTTTGGGCTGTCCCGGATAATTGATGTGTCGATGTCTCGCAGATTGTTGCATCTATGCCAGCATTGACCACCGGAGTTTTTTGTAAGGTAAGAATCTTGACATCTGAGGCAGAAACCAAACAAGGCGAAATAGCCGAGGCTGTTAAAGTTAAATTTACCGTTCCGGCAGTAAAATCATTTGCCCCTGGCGTATAAACCGGGGTTAGTGAGCTTGTTGAACTAAAAATCCCGTTTCCTGAAGTCGTCCATAAAACACTACTCTGATTTTGAACTGTCCCAGATAATTGAGCAGTTCCTGTTTCGCAGATGGTAGTATCAATTCCGGCATTTACAACCGGAGTTTTTTGGATGGTCAGAATATTGAAATCGGTTGAAGAAACCGTGCAGGGCGAAATCGGTGAAGCAGTCAAAGTCAACGTCGCAGCTCCTGCCGAAATATCATTAACTCCAGGTGCATAAATTGCTGTCAGTGAGCCTGCCGAATTGAAAGTACCATTTCCGGAAGTTGTCCATAAAACGCCATTTTGATGTTGTGCCGTACCGGCCAACTGATGAGTTCCTGTTTCACAAATAGTAAAATCTGCGCCAGCATTGGCAACCGGAGTTTTTTGAATGGTAAGAATTTTGACATCTGAGGCAGAAACCAAACAAGGTGAAATGGCCGATGCTGTTAAAGTTAATGTAACCGTTCCTGCCGAAATATCCCCGCCACCTGGCGTATAAACCGGGCTTAGTGAGCTTGTCGAACTAAAAGTTCCATCTCCCGAAGTCGTCCAGGCCAATGTTCCATGATTTGAAGCTGTCCCAGCTAAAGTATGCGCACTGCCCTCGCAAATAGAAGCATCTGTTCCGGCATTTGCATCCGGTATTTTTTGAATGACAAGAATTAAGTTATCTGATGCTAAAATTTCACAAGGCGAAATTGCCGAAGCTGTCAAAGTTAAAGTTACTGTTCCTGCCGAAATATCCCCTCCACCTGGTGTATAAACCGGGGTTAGTGAACTTGTTGAATTAAAATTCCCGTTTCCTGAAGTTGTCCATAAAACGCTGCTCTGATTTTGGGCTGTTCCGGATAATTGAGCTGTTTCTGTCTGACAGATTGTTGTATCAGTGCCAGCGTTGGCAACCGGAGTTTTTT
>CAIYZW010000454.1 GCA_903930725.1 uncultured Bacteroidota bacterium | reverse complement strand
TTGGTGGTATTGTTTAATTCTACCTTACTAAAATAAAATTGACAGAAATTTTGAACCACAATAGGCACATTGCACCCGAAGCTGATTAATTACCATCTGGAATCTGGTAAGGCAGGTTAGCCGGTGTACTTTCTCCTCTGACACAACGTACCGAGAAACCGAGCGATTTGTTGTCATCAAACCTGCTGATGTTGGTGGATTTGTAGTGGAGTGTTCTGTACCAGGAATTATCGGCATTGATTTCGGCAGACGACCAGAAGTAGCCGTAGTTGCCGATAGAGTAAAACAAGCCATCTGTGCAGGTGCCACCGGGTAAGGCCGTAAAACCACTGCTGTTGGTAGCTCCTGTGTTTGGCGAATTCCAGTGTGTGTTGCCTGTTTCTTTCATGTTGCCGCCTGCAACACTTTCGCCACCTAAATAATTGGTTAGGTTAGTCAATTCTGCGTCTGTGGGTAAATGCCATCCCCCGGCGGGTGGACAAATACCATCTAAGCTTGGCGTTACAGGATATTGCATCATTTCGTTCCATTGGTAAAGGCCGCCGTAAATATCGCAGTTGGCTGAGTTGTTTTCGTAACAATATTTTTCGATTACGCCGTCATTGGTCATTTGCATAGAGCCGGAAATTTGTTCGCCAACATTCAGATTTTGAGCCATCCAGCACTGGGAGCTAATCTGCACCGTGTTGTATGCCTGCCCATCGCGGGAATCAATTAAAGGCTCGCCACATTGCCAGTTTGCGGGATCATCAAAAGTGGTAAAGTTCCATACAATGCCTTCGGTGGTATTGTAACCATCGTGGGCAACAATTTTCCAGTAATAGGTAGAATTAAATTCGAGTGATTCCTGATAAAATAATTGTTCCGAAAGTGCGGAGGCAATAAGCGGGGGATTGTCTTCCAGACCGAAATAAATATCGAAAGTCAGCGGATCGCCTTCCGGGTCGGAACATTCCCACGAAAGTGAAATATTTACAGACCGGTTTATTGCGCCTTGCTCCGGTGAAGGATTAGATGGGATTTCGGGGGGCTGGTTAGCCGAGGTTGCTCCTTTGATGCAACGCACCGAAAATCCGGTAAATTTGCCATAACTGTTGCGTTGTACAGATGGGAAATCATAGGAAATCTCACGGTAATACGACATGGAAACAGAATATTGGCTTGAAGTCCACCACTTACCGTTATAAGTCAGATTCCAAAAATATCCACTAACATTTTGGTAGCCGCCAGGCAGCGCTGTAAAACCGCTGCTGTTTGTAGCATCGGCATTGGGAGATGCCCAATGGGTGGTTCCGGTTTCTTTCAGATCATTTCCGGCAACACTTTCGCCACCTAAAAAAGTTGTCAGCATAGTCCAATCCTCATCTGTTGGTATATACCATCCACCGTCTGGGCAAATTCCTTGTGTACCTGGAGTTGTGGTATAAAGCATCATTTCGTCCCACTGGTAAAGGCCGCCGTAAATATCGCAATTGGCTGGATCGTTGTTGTAGCAATACTTTTCAATTATGTCGTTATTGGTCATTTGAGTGAAGCCGGAAATTTGTTCGCCAACATTCAGGTTTTCGACCATCCAGCATTGGTCGCCAATTAGCACGGTATTGTATTCGTGTCCATCGCGTGAGTCGGTAAAAGGATCACCACATTGCAAGGTTCCGGGGTCGTTAATGGTAACAAAGCTCCAAATAGGGCCTTCGGTGGAGTTGTGCCCGTCGTTGGCTACAATTTTCCAGAAGTATGTTCTGGTGTATTCGAGTGCTTCCGGGAGATATGTTTTTTCAGTTAATCCGGTGGCAAACAGAGGTGGATATTCAACCGTACCGAAATACAAATCATAAGTTATCAGATCGCCTTCCGGGTCGGAACATTCCCACGAAAGTGAAATATCCAAAGGTTGATTTGTTGCGCCTTGTTCTGGTGAAGGGTTAGAAGGAATTTCCGGCGGCAGGTTGGTTGGGGCGGTATAATCCCTGATACAACGCACGTAGAATCCACAATCTTTTGTCATGCTGTACCGGAAAGTTTCAGCACTGAAGCTGTAAATCAAGTGTCGCCACCCGCTGTAAGGACTCGATTCGGTTGACGACCACCAATCACTTGAGCCACCGATATCCCAAAATAAGCCGTAAGTATCGCGGTAGCCACCGGGCAATGCCGTAAAACCGCTGTTGTTGGTTGCACCGGCATTGGGGGCATACCAAAGCCCGGTTCCTTCCTGGATGGTTCCGGTGGCTTTCATATTTCCACCGGCAACCAAAGTACCGCCAAGATAATCTTCCAGCGCTGTAAATTCGCCATCCGTCGGAATATGCCATCCATCCATACAAATTCCCTGCGAACCCTCCTGATTATCGTATTGCATCATCTCCTGCCACTGGTAAATACCGCCGTAAATACCGCAGTTGGCTTCGTCGTCGTTGTAACAATTCTTTTCGATGATTCCGTTATTTGTAAATACGGTATAACCTGGCACCATCGTACCATAATTCAGGTTTTCGGCTAACCAGCAATTGTTACCAATTATCACTGTATTGTAAGTTTGTCCGTCTCTAACATCAATAAGATCATCGCCACACTGCCAGAGCGGAGGGACTGGATCAGGAAAAGTGATTTCTGCCGGGCTGTTCATCATCACATAATAGGCGCTACCGGGCATGAGTTCATCAAGTGTGTTTATGTTCATTTCGGGCCAATAGAGTTTCCATCCCACAGCTTCCCTGATTATCGAAAGCCCATAATTTTCGAAAAATGTTTCAACATTCACCGGGTATTTTGATAAAACAGGTATCAGATTCCATCCTTCGGTAAGACTAATCGTCCGATTTTGAATATCTTCACCGGTGATATTAAGGCTGGTCTCCTGATTAAATTTGGCAATGTAGCCTGAGTAAGGATTCCAGTTTTCCAAAGTATTTATCTGTTGCGATGGATTGTACATGCCTTGCTGGTTATAAAGAATAATCAATTGATCCTGCACGGGCTGAAACAGCATTTCAATATCCGGGATGTCGGGATTAATGTAGCTCGACAGCCCGCTCCAGCCTTGCGGAGCAACAATAACCTGCATGTTGATTGTTTCATTGGCGGAATTTCCCTTGCCTTTAGAATCATCCGGGAGATTGGTATTTACCATCAGGCAGGATGGGTTTGCTCCGGGGATAATTCCAGTGTCGCCTCCGGTTAAAGCCAGGTCATCTGAAATTGGTGCTACCTGAGCATTTACCAGTATTTCACTGGTTAAGAAAACTGTCATCAAGCAAATGATGACCGAGAACAATCGTAAATTTTTCTTCATAATGGATATGATTTTTTTTGGAAATTATAGAAATTAAGATTTGCTGTTAGCCATGAGATATATTTATGATGAACAAATTTACAATTAAAAACCCCTACACATGTAAGCCATTCTGGATTTATTTTTTTTATTGGAGATTTTTTGGAGAATTAAAGTAGGAAATACCTCGCTTAGGTGAAAAAACTGTCACCTCCTGATGAAGATAATTGTTAGCACCTTTGTGTTGAAAATCCTGGCTTTAGCCTCATAAAAAAAACCTCAAAGGCTTTTCGTACCTTGAGGTTTTGTTTTTCTTGACTGGCTAATCGTTTTTAATCAATCACAATCTTTTTGATTTCGAGATAGCCTGGATCAACCAACTTTAGGAAATAAACACCTTTGGGTAACTCACTCATGTTGAAATCATAAGCCGAACCATTGAGTTTTGGTCCAGGTTTCAAAGTTTTGATTATCCGGCCTGATGCATCCATCAACTGGATTTGAAGATTTTCGGGCCAGGAACTCATGGTCAGGGAAAAATCTCCGTGGGACGGATTGGGATAAATCTCGGAGGTAATCTCAGCGTTTTCAAGTATTTCAGCTGGTTTTATGGTTACACTTTTTACTACCGACAAACCCTGGTTTTCGTATAATCCCATGTTTGGCAATGCCGGGTTGAAAGCCACTTCCATTTCGATTTCCTTGTCGGTCTCAGGCAGGTAGAGTTTGAATTGCAGCATTTCTCCAATCTCAAAACCATCCTTTTCAAAAGTCGTTTCATCGTTGGAAAAACTCACCAATGCTGTGTTTGAGGTGAGATCGGTTATTTCGGTGAAGCCTGCGCAAAGTCCTTCGGGAGTGAAAACTCCAATAAAATCGCCAGGTTTAATTCCTGAATTCACCAAAACCTCCGCAGGAAAAGCGATGGCGTGGGATGAAGCCGTGAAGTTTGGTTGTGGCCAGGGACTGTCCAAACCTGTCAGGTTTCCAAAACCTGACAGGTTTTTCACCGAAAGGTTCTTTAACCCTGAGTAATCCACTACCCCCGCTGATGAGAGCAACACAAAATAAGCTTTTCCAGGCGCCAGATAGCCGAGGGTGTTGATGTCAAATTGTGGCCAGTAGAGTTTATTCCCGGCAACTTCTTTGGCGATAACCAGCTTATCCGGCGAAAACAGTGCCGTAACATCCACATTTGTCGGCGATAGCACCGGGATAAGGTTCCAGCCTGCTGTGAGATCAAGCGAAGGATCACTGATTTTTGTGCCTTTCATCGTTATTTCAAATTCATTTCCGGTTTTGATTTTGTAGCCGGTTTCATAATTCCAGTTGCCGATGGTGTTTACGCCGGCTTCCGGATAATAGAACTGGGTCATCGAAGCGAGGATGATAAAGTCGGCTGAATAGGGAGCAAAAATGCCTTCAACGCCTTTGTTCATTGGGTCAATGTAACTTGAAACGCCACTCCATCCGGCAGGGATGTTCAGGATTTGCTGAAGGTAAAAGCTGTAAGGCTGCTGGAAACCCTGTGTTAGGATGATACCACCACCCGAAAATGTTTCGGTGACTGGTTCGCCCAACGTCCAGCTAAGGGAGATGTTTTCACTTTCGTAATAATCGCCTGCGGTGGCGATGACTTGTTGTGCCTTTATCTGGAATGATAGGAGAGTAAAGGCGATTATGAATAAAAAACTTAGTGATTTTTTCATAAAATTTTAGTTATTACTGAATTTTCATGAGTAACTTTTTGTTGTTTTGTTATTGCTTTTCGTGAGCTTCGCTTTTTCCTTTGCTCTTTTCGCAGTTTGATAAAAGCACTAAACTCTTTTCTTTCCTCATCAGTCCAGGGTTTATCCAGAACATAGAATTCAACATTTTTTGGTTCTCTGATTAGTCCCATTGTTTTTATTTATTAAAGTAACGGTCAATTAATCTGTGTGCTGCCGGAGTTTCAATAATCA
>CAIYZW010000453.1 GCA_903930725.1 uncultured Bacteroidota bacterium | reverse complement strand
TAAACCAAACTGCAGGTGCTACCGAATTTGGCGCAGGAATTGGCTTAGCGCTGACACGTGAATTGTTGCAACTGCATCATGGATTTATCAAAGTCGAAAGTTCGGTGGGACAGGGTAGCACTTTTTCGGTTTTTCTGCCTACCGAAAAGGAATATTACACACCAGAGGAACTGAAGGGCGTAAAATCGTATGAAAGTTCACCAGAAATTAAAAAAATATTGGTTCCGGTGGGAGAGCAACCTGATGAATTTAAACCTTCGATTGAGATTGTTGTGAAATCTTTGGTTGACGAATCACTACCACAGGTGCTGGTTGTTGATGATAACGCAGATATGAGAATGTATATCCGAGATATCATTAATGAATCGTACGCTGTAACCGAAGCTGCAAATGGTATCGAAGGCTTTAAACTGGCCTGTAATGCCATCCCTGACCTGATTATAACCGACATCATGATGGAACCCGTTAATGGCATCGAATTTTGTAATAACTTAAAGACTGACGAACGAACGAGCCACATCCCGGTAATCATGCTTACTGCTCTTTCCGGATCAGAGGAAAAAATCAAAGGCCTCGAAACCGGCGCCGACGATTATATCACCAAACCATTCCGGCACCAGGAGATTTTAGTCAGAATACAAAATCTGATCAACCAGCGAAAAAAACTCAGAGAACTGTTTGCAACGGAATTTAAAATCGAACCTAAATCAATAAGTGTGACTTCGACAGATGAGCGGTTTCTTCAAAAATTAATTCTCCTCATTGAATCAAATATTGATAATCCGGATCTGGATGTGGAATTTCTGGTTAAGAATATCGCCATGAGCCGCAGCCAGCTCCACCGCAAAATTACCGCTTTAACCAACGAACCTGTAACCGGTTTTATCAGAATCATCCGCATTAAAAGAGCTGCCCAGCTTCTGGAACAAAAATTCGGAAATATCTCCGAAGTGATGTATGCTGTTGGATTTAACAATCTTTCCTATTTTACCAAGTGTTTCCGCGAGGTTTACAACGTAACTCCCAGCGAGTTTTTAGCAAAATGAAACATGTGTGTTAGTTTTTGACACATAAGTTTTAATCCCTCCGGAACGGGCAGGGTAGTTTTGCCGCAAATTAAAAACATAGCGGTATGAACTATTCAAAATTGGATTTTTTTCGTCAGATTTTTGGAGCAAAGTATCAAGTATTTGCTCCGGTTGTAATTGCCTTTATGCTACTTGCGCAAGGCTCTTTTGCCCAGGCTCCACAAGGCATCAATTACCAGGCTGTGGCGCGTGATGCGGACGGCAATCCACTTATTAACCAGAATATTGGTGTAAGGATTTCCCTCAATAATGGTAACGGTGGACCACTGGTTTACCAGGAAACCCACACCGCCTCGACCAATCAGTTTGGGCTGTTTACCCTTGTTTTAGGAACAGGAAATCCCTCCGGTCAAATTTTTTCGATGATCAACTGGCCAATGATTTCTCCCTGGCTTCAGATTGAAATTGATCCTTCCGGTGGTACAAATTATCTTAACATGGGGTCATCCCAGTTATTAAGTGTTCCTTATGCATTTTATGCCTTGTCGGGAAATCCCGGGCCGGCTGGCCCCGTAGGTCCGCAAGGCCCAGCCGGCCCAACTGGTGCAGCCAACATCAGTGGAACAAATAATTATCTTGTAAAATTTTCATCTTCCAATACAGGTGGTAATTCACAAATCTATGATGATGGATCTAAAATTGGCATCAACACCACTTATCCTGTTGGAAAGCTGAATCTGAAAGGCAGCGAAAACGTTTCCCAACTCG
>CAIYZW010000452.1 GCA_903930725.1 uncultured Bacteroidota bacterium | reverse complement strand
TTTTCCCTGATTTTCTGATCAACGAATCTGTCACCATTTTTGCCAGCAGCAAGTCCAGATATTTGAGTTCGGTGGCTGATTTCATGTCTAATTTGCCAGCAAGGTCCTTTTGCCCGAGGCCATCTTCAAAAATCGGATTCTTTTGATGATTGAGTTTTAATTCATCAAGAATTTTATCAGTCAGATTTTTCTCAAAAAAAGCGGCAACCAGCCATTTTCCATCCGGAAAATCATACACAAAAATGTTCCCTGAGCCCTCATTCATGCAGATTTCGATAAGTTCGCCGGCATCAATATCCAGATTTGAAGCGAGGGTATGCGCAAAAAACGGCCTGCCCACTTTTATCAACTCAAGGTTGACGAGGCTGAGCATGTTTTCCTGGCTCAAGATCGCCTGAACGACATGTCTGAGGCTGCTTGCAAGCTTTTCGGTTCGGCGACGGTGATGAAGCGGCGAAACGTCAATAATTGTCCCACCTCCAAGTGTGAGATCGTTGGAAGAATTGCGGATGATAAATTTGTCTTTATTAAGAAGAATTGCAGGTTTTTCGAGATGAATCTGCACGATAGCCTCTTCACCACCCCGCACAAGGTCCTTATCAATGAGATGAATACGTGCTTTTGAATTGAAAGTTCCTGTATGAAAAATCACCTGCGACCAAACCCCGAGCCGGACATCGTTTTCGAACAATTTTAATTGTGCATCCAAAAGTGATGTTTCGGCTATTTCACGATTTGAAAGCAACATTCCACGCTCAAAATCAAGAAACTTAAGTCCCGAAAGATTCATCGCAGCACGTTCACCGGCCATTACTTTTTGGACAGTTTTGCCGTGCCGTTCGATGCTTCTGATTTTTAGGCGATCGTTTCGCCCGGGAAGCAAAAAAAGCTCATCACCGGTCTCAACTGATCCGTTAAGCACCGAACCAGTCACCACCAAACCGTGGCCTTTTATGTTAAAAATCCTGTCAGTGTATAGCCGGAAAATATTCCCGGTTTTCCGCTCAGGAATGATAGCGGAAATTCTTTCGATCTGAGAAATTAACTCTTCAATTCCAGCGCCTGTTAGTGATGAAACCCCAATAATGGGCGCATCTTTAAAGGTTGTCTTTTCCAGAAATTCCATGATTTCGAACCTGGCGAGTTCCAGCATTTCATCGTCAACAAGGTCGGTTTTATTGAGAGCAATAATTCCGTGTTTTATGCCAAGCATCCGGATAATATTGAAATGCTCGATGGTTTGTGGCATAATTCCACTGTCGGCAGCAATTACAAGCAACACAAAATCAATTCCGTACGCACCGGCAACCATGGTTTTAACGAAATCTTTGTGTCCGGGAACATCCACAATTCCAATCGAATTTCCTGATGGCAGCTCGAGGTGCGAAAAGCCCAGATTTATCGTAATCCCTCGTTCTTTTTCTTCTTTGTGCGTATCGCAGTCTATACCAGTAAGTGCCTTAATCAGCGCGGTTTTCCCATGATCAACATGGCCGGCAGTACCCATAATAAAATGTTTATTCACCACACACCTCCCGGTAAACTTCAACTATAATTTGGGCTGCTGCTTCAATTTGCTCATCCGGAATTGTGAGCACATCAAAAAGAAGGGTTCCTTTGCGCAAAATGCCCAGCAAAGGTGTTTCTCTCTGTAATAATTTTTTAAAAATATTCTCGGCAAAAACAGTTTTTTCCTTTCGTGAAACCGACGGGAATTCGATCTGAACGGCATAACCGGTGATAGTTTTATCAGGTAAAGCACCACCGCCGGTTTGCCCTGAACTTTGAACAATTTTACATTGTAACCCAGCTGCAATCAGAAGTGTAGCCAGCGTTTCAGCTTTAGTTTTCAACTCCTCTGGCTTAGCTCCCAACATTTTAAAAACGGGGTTTTCTTCATTGAGTTTCTTTTCATCGAGATAACTCAGGCAAATGGTTTCAAGCAGGGCCAGCGTGGTTTTTCCAACCCGTAAAGCCCTGGTCATCGGTTCGTTTTTCAGTTTTTTGATTAGTTCCTTTTTGCCGGCAATAATGCCTGATTGCGGGCCACCCAGCAATTTGTCCCCACTAAAACTCACCAAATCAACACCATGCGCAAGTGTTGATTTTACATCGGGTTCAACTTTTAAAATTTCGATGCCGGCCTTTGTCAACAAACCCGAACCCATGTCGTAAAAAACTGGAATGCCGGCAGCTTTTCCAAGTGCAACCAATTCATCCAGCGAAGCTTCGTGGGTAAAACCTTTAATAATGTAATTGGATTGATGCGCCTTTAGCAACATCGCCGTCTTTTTGGTGATGGCATTTTCGTAATCTTTGATTTTCGTTTTATTGGTCGTTCCCACTTCAACCATCTTGCAATCAGAGGCCTTCATGATGTCAGGCATCCTGAAAGCGCCGCCGATTTCGATGAGTTCGCCCCGCGAAACAATGACTTCACGATTTTTGCAAAACGCCCGTAAAATCAGCATCACAGCCGCCGCATTATTATTTACCACCAAAACATCTTCGGCACCCGTTAAAAATCTGAGCAATTCGGTAACGTGGACGTATCGTGAGCCCCGGTCAGCATTTTCGAGGTCGAATTCAAGATTTGAATATCCTTTTAAAACTTTAAAAGT
>CAIYZW010000451.1 GCA_903930725.1 uncultured Bacteroidota bacterium | reverse complement strand
GATTTGCCTTGAAAATGCAGATTACGATGTTCTGGTGGTTTCGGAAAATGGATACGGAAAACGTTCTAAATTAGATGATTATCGCGTTACAAACCGGGGTGGAAAAGGTGTAAAAACCTTGAATATTACCGAAAAAACAGGCGAATTGATCGCGATTAAAAATGTGATGGACAGCGATGATTTAATGATTATCAATAAATCGGGACTGACAATACGGCTTGCAGTTGCAGGTTTAAGGGTTATGGGACGCGCTACTCAGGGCGTTCGCCTGATAAATCTAAGAGGCGAGGATTCGATTGCAGCGGTTGCAAAGGTTGAAGTTGATGAAGCCGAATCGGAGAGAGCCTGATTGAAGGTATTGATCCTATCGAAGATGATGGCTCAAATGAATCAGGCAACGAATAATAATAATTTTGTTTGATCGTAACAAATTATTTGAAAAGTTTTAAAAGGTTACTTCAAATATATACTTTTGCGGCAATTAACGAATAGTATCTTGGTACAGCAATTGTAAAATAATCGAACATAAATTTAAAAATTACAAAATGAGAAGAATTGCAGTTTCAATTTTATTAGTAATGGCAATAGCCGGTGCTAATGCTCAGAGTTCAATGGTAGTAAGTGCATTTAATTATCTGAAATACGGAAAATTAGATAAGGCAAAAGATGCAATAGATAAAGCCGTTGTTCATCCTAAAACCATGGAAGAACCAAAAACCTGGTTTTATTTCGGAAATATTTATTTATCCATTCAGCTTTCGGAAGACGAAAAATTTAAAGCTCTTGATCCCGAGGCACTCGAAAAAGCCTACGATGCTTACCAGAAAGCTATAAAATTTGACACCGATAAAGAATTTTCGAGTGACATTAATGATCGGATTTTAGTTTGTGCCGAACAGTTTTATAATAAAGGTGTAATTAAATACAACGAAGAAAAATATGCCGAAGCTGTAAAATCATTCGATCAGTCTGTTTTAATAAATAGTGGCTTAGGCAAAATTGACAGCCTTGCTACTTTTAATGCTGCGCTTTGTGCTGAACTTTCAGGTGGAGCCAAAGATGCAAAAGCAAAGTATATTCAGCTTATCGAATGGAATTACAATCAACCAGCCATTTATTCATCGTTATGCGAAATTTTAAAAGCTGAAGGTGATACAGCCCAGGCATTGAATTTCGTAAAAATGGGTCGTAAAAGGTATCCTGAGAATTTTAACCTGATTATTAGTGAAACAAATATTTACCTGGCCACCGGTGAAAAGGATAAAGCACTGGAATTACTTAAACTGGCGCTAACTCAGGATGATAAAAACCCAACAATTTTCTTTGCAGTTGGAACTAATTATGACCAGATGGGGAATTTTGAAGAAGCCGAAAAAGCTTATTTACAAGCCATTAATCTTAAAGCAGATTACTTTGATGCAAATTATAATTTGGGTGCACTTTATGTTAACAGGGCAATCGAAATTATGGACAAGGCAAATGCTCTACCACTAAATGAGGAAAAACAATACAGCCAGCTAAAATTAGATGCTGATGCATTGCTTATCAAATCATTACCTTACCTTGAACGTGCTGATGAGTTACAACCAAATGACCAATACACCATGAGAACATTGAAGGACATCTACACACGCCTAAGCATGGTTGAGAAATTAAAAGGCATCAACGAAAAATTAGGAAACTAATAAAATTATGAGAAGGGGTTAACTCCCTTCTCTTTTTGTAGTTTCTACTT
>CAIYZW010000450.1 GCA_903930725.1 uncultured Bacteroidota bacterium | reverse complement strand
GCCGGATATTTAAATCTTTGTCGAGGAAAAGGGTGGCAATCTCGGTGCTGTTGAGCAGGTTTTTCATATCATCGTTGGCCTGAACAAAATCGCTGACTTTGCTCTGAAGCTCGGCATTGACTGTTTGAAGTTCTTCGTTGAGGCTTTGCATTTCTTCTTTGGAGGTGGTAAGTTCCTCGTTGGTTGATTGCAGCTCTTCGTTGGTTGATTGCAGTTCTTCGTTGGTTGATTTGAGTTCTTCCTGCGAAGTCTGCATCTCTTCGCGTGTACTTTGGAGGTCTTCGGCATTTCGTTGCAGGGCAAGCTCCAATTCTTTTTGCCGGCCGGTTGATCGGCGTTTGCCTGTTGTGAAATTCATCAAATCGTGCGCAACAGATGCCGGTACATCTGCAAAAACGATCATAATCATACCTCTTATCGAATCGGGGCTTTCGATGCGCTGAACAGTTACATCAACATACTGGGTGCCCCCGTTGGTACCGATTTTAATATTTTGGACAACAACGGCGTCGAAGTTAAGCAGGGCTTTGCGAAATGCGCCGTGAAGCGCCTCGCGTAAACCTTCGCGGGCCATGGCGTGGACGTTCCAGTTAGCTTTTCCGGCAACGGGCTCCAGGTATTTACCGGTGCGGCCGGTAATGTAAACAATATCGCCTTTGTCGGTAACCAATACGCTGGCAGGTGCAAAACGCTGAAGTAATATCTGATCGGCAAGGGCTTGAATGTTTTCGGTAGTCTTGGCGGGTTGCATAATTTCGAGAGGTGGATTCTTTTTCCGAGAAAAAGAGCTTGGGAAGTCGATAAGTTCGGGTTTGAGCGGCGTTACGGTGCGTTTGTAGAGTTTTAATCTGCCATCGATTTCGACAAAACCTTCTTTGTTGCCACCTAAAGTTTCGGCAGTGCCAAGCAGCATGATGCCTCCGGGATTAAGGCTGTAGTGAAACAACGAAATGAGTTTTTTCTGTAGTTCGGGTTCCATGTAAATGAGCATATTGCGGCACGACAGGAAATCGAGTTTGGTGAAGGGCGGGTCTTTAATTACATTCTGTGGTGCAAAAACCACCATTTCGCGAATGGATGTATTTAGGCGGTAGCCATCGGCTTCGACAGTAAAGTACTTGCTAAGGCGTTCGGGCGAAACATCGGCAGCAATGTTTTTGGGAAAGTACCCTTTGCGGGCTATTTCGATGGCATCCTGATCGAGATCGGTAGCGAAAACCTGCATGGATATGTTTTTGTGTGAAGTTTTGCTATCCATCACTTCTTTAAAAACAATAGCCAGCGAATATGCTTCTTCGCCGGTGGAACAACCCGCAACCCAGGCACGCATCACATAACCGTAAGGCAGCTGCTCGAGGATGGGCGGGAGAATTTCTTCTTTAAACATTTCCCACACGGCGTTATCTCTGAAAAAGCTGGTAACGCCAATCAATAGTTCTTTAAACAGTATTTCGACTTCTTTAGGATTGCCTTGTAAAAAGCGGACGTAGTTGTGGATTTTATCAATCTGATGGATGCCTTTGCGCCGCTCGATACGGCGGAACAAGGTATTTTTCTTGTACTGCGAAAAGTCGTTTCCGGATTGATCGCGAAGCAGGATGATTATTTTGTCGAGATTGCTTAGGTTTTTTGTGTCGATGTCGGCATCGGCTGTACCTACCGGAATATACTTGAGGAATTCGATAAGCTTTGCAGGCAGTTCGTCGGCAGGGGCAACAATATCGGCAATAACTGCTTCGATAGCGCTTCGTGGCATACCATCAAACTTGGCCGAAAGGGGATCTTGTACCAGTACGACGCCGTTTTTTTCTTTAATTGCTTTTAACCCAAGGCTTCCATCGGAACCCATGCCCGAAAGGATGATACCAATGCTCTTATCGCGCCGGTCGTCGGCAAGGGAACGGAAAAAAATATCAACCGGCAAACGTAGCCCGCGCGATTCGACAGGATCGAACAAATGGAGCGCTCCATT
>CAIYZW010000449.1 GCA_903930725.1 uncultured Bacteroidota bacterium | reverse complement strand
TTGACGATGAAATTCATGAACTCGAGGAAAAATCCTCCTAGGAGATTTCTTCATGGTAAAATTGCTTTCATTTTTACATTCTCTTTTTAAAATTAATTTGGATCTTTGTTAATGAAAAACTATAGTGATTACTCTAAAGCAGTTGATTTAAAGAGACTTGAGTTTATTTATAATACTGTTTCTGAAAAAATTCCAACTGGAGGTAAAATTTTAGAAATTGGATGTGGTATTGGCAATATCAGCCGGCAACTTGGCCACTATGGCTATTTTGTTACCGGAATAGATTCTGACCCGGTTTCGGTTGATTACGCCAATTCCAAAAACACAAAATCCAATATCCGATTTCTTAATGTAAATGCTGAGGATTACGCTGATAATGAAAATAGTTTTGATGCAATAATTTGCTCCGAAGTTTTGGAACATCTTGTTTCACCAGATTCGATAATCAAACTTGCTAACAAAATGCTTAAAGATGATGGTATTTTTGTTGTGACTGTACCAAATGGGCGAGGGCCACGTGAACTCCTCGTCACACGACCAGTAATCTGGATACGTGACAACGGTGGTTTTTTATTTTCTTTTCTGATAAAAATTAAATTGCTTTTCAAGTTTAAAGGCGAAACAATTCATTCAAAATCAAACCATCTCGATCACATTAACTTTTTTACCATAAAGCACTTGCATCAAATGGCTGATAATAATGGTTTTAAAATAGAAAAAATAGGAAAAGGAAATTTTATCGCTGATGTTTTTCCTGTTTCATTAATTTCGAGGTTATCAACTAAATTTCAGGAATTCGATTGCCGCATTGCTGAAAAATTACCTATTGCCTTCACTTCGATTTTTTTTTCAGTCTGGGTTAAAAAATGAAACTATGCAACTACCGGATATCGCAAATCGCCTTCCAAAGTTACTTCAAACAGCTATCCTGGCTTCCATCGAAGCTGGAAATGCAATAATGACTATTTATAATAATCATAGTTATTCCATTGATTTAAAATCTGATAATAGCCCATTAACAACCGCTGATAAAAATGCTCACCAAACTATTTATCAAATTCTGACCTCAACAAAAATTCCTATTCTTAGTGAGGAGGGAGAAAACATCCCATACAATATCAGAAAAAACTGGGATCTGCTTTGGATTGTAGATCCTTTGGATGGTACAAAGGAATTCATCAAGCATAATGATGAGTTTACAGTAAACATTGCACTAATCCAAGGTCAAAGGCCAATCATGGGGATTGTATTTTGCCCGCCACTAAAGACTATTTACTTTGCTGCCGAACATCTCAATGGTGCATTTAAAGTTGTTCTGAGTGATAATACCTCGGCGAATGTCTCCGAAATAATTGCAAATGCCAGCAAGTTACCTCTATCCCAAAGTTCAGATTGTTTTACCATTGTTGCCAGCAGGTCTCATTTAAATGATGAAACTGATGATTTTATTTCAAAACTTAATAGAAAGTATGAAGAGACTAAGCTTGTCTCCAAAGGAAGCTCCATAAAGTTTTGCCTGGTAGCCGAAGGATTAGCCGATATTTATCCAAGATTTGCCCCAACCTGTGAATGGGACACTGCAGCGGCACAAGCGATTGTGGAATTTGCGGGAGGTAGTGTTTTAAATGCTGCAACAAATTCTCCTATGACTTATAATAAACAAAACCTGATAAATCCTTCATTTATTGTGAAGCGTAAATAAATGACGATGAACGATATCCAAAAGAAATATCCATTGGTTTCGATAATTTCAATCAACTTCAACAATTTGGAAGTTACGGCTGAAATGCTTCAATCGCTCAGGCAAATCAGCTATCCCAACATTGAAATAATTATCGTTGATAACGCATCAAAAAAGGAAAGTGTTGACGAATTAAAAAACCAGTTTCCTGAAATAATCCTCATAAAAAGCGATGAAAACATCGGTTTTGCAGGAGGAAACAACCTTGGAATATTAAAATCAAAAGGTAAATATATTTTACTTTTAAATAATGACACCGTTGTTCACCAAGGCTTTCTGGAACCATTAGTTAAAAAATGCGAGGAGAATCAAAATATTGGAGCCGTTTCACCAAAGCTATATTATTTTGATGATAAACAACTGATCCAATGGGCTGGAAGCCTGAAAATGAATAAAATTAC
>CAIYZW010000448.1 GCA_903930725.1 uncultured Bacteroidota bacterium | reverse complement strand
TATTGATATTCATTGTATTAATGTGTTAATTTGTTTATTTTGTAAAACCCTGGATGATTACAAAATCTTCCAGGGTTTTCATTTAAAAACTGAAAGTCAATTTTGTTAAAGCGATAGTATCACTCAAAGCGATGCTATCGTTAATGAGGTGATCTACTTCTTCACCACCCGCTTCACCACCGTTCCTTTCTCGCCGGTAAGTTTAACCTGGTAAACTCCGGGTTGAAGTCCGGATAAGTCAATACTAAGTTCGTTCTGGCCATCGTTGGGAATGGTTTTGATCATCGTTCCCAAAGAACCGATCAGATCAATTTGAGTAAAATTGCTTATTCCGGTTATCCAAACCTGTCCGTCGGTCGGGTTGGGATAAACGCTGATGCCGGCTGCAAGCTCATTGGTGATGCCCGTTGCAGAGAGTTTCAGCATTTTGATAGCCGAAAGTCCTTCGTCGGTGAAATGGCTGGTTTGAGGCAGTTGCAGGTTGTATTCCACTTCCAGATCGAAGGTTTCGCCGGTAGCTGGCCGGTAAACCTTGTAGGACATAAATTCCATTTCATCAAAGCCATCTTTGTCAGGAGTATATGGATCATCAGAAAATGCGGTAATAATTAAATTGGTTTCATTTTCGGTCATTTCAGTCACCCCAAAACAAACTCCCTGCGGTGAAAAAACACCGAGCACATCACCCGGCTTCAGAACGGTCATTCCATCGGCTTCAACGGCAATGAGATGTGATGAAGGAGATACAATCACATCATTCCATGGAGTTGACGGGAACTTCACTTCGGGATAGCTACCAGACCAGTCATCTTTAGAATAAAGAGGGAAGTTGATTGAACCCGATGAACCCATCAAAGTATAGTAGGCTCTTCCCGGCAAAAGGTGACCCAATGTATTGATACCATAAGCCGGCCAGTAAACACCAGTACCGGCGACATCCTTTGCAATAATCAGGCTGGTACCTGAAAACAATGTTACCAGATCAACAGGAGTACTGTGAATTACCGGCACTAAATTCCAACCTCCGGACATATCGTAGGTTTTATCCAATTCGGTATTTCCCGGGAAAGGAATTGTTGCAGCGCTGCTTAGTTTGATCTTGTATGCCGATTGACTCAGCCAGTTTCCGATAGTATTTACAGGGATTGTAGGTTCATAAAATCCGGTCATGGTCTGCATGATGACGAGATTTCCGGCAAGCGGCGAAATCAGAGTTGGTAAGTCATGTTCTGATGGCATCACAAAACTCGACAAACCACTCCATCCGGCAGGAATTGTAAGCGTCTGTGTCATTGCCGGACCCACCCAGTCAACAATATTAAACGGGTCATCTTCATATGCCGGTCCGGCAAATCCGCCGGATGCGTTGACAAAGGTAACATGGCCGGAATCATCACTTTTCTTTACGTTTGAACCGCCGCCCCAGGTATTTTCAGGGAAAACGGCGCCGATACAGACCAGGTCCTGATCGTTGTTGATGTAAAGAAGTGGTTCGTCGACCCTCCCTTCGCGAAAAGCGCAATAATTGAATGCTTTTTCAGGGTCTATCCAGCTTGCATGATCCAGGCTGATACCCAAAATGTCCATGTATTCAAAAATGGTATGCTCCGCCGAAAAGTTGCCAAGCGGATAAACGTTAAAAATATATCTGGTTGATGAAGCTTTCGTTACCAATACTTCCTGGCCAGGTGTTCCTTTTGAGATAAAAGTTCCCAGAGGGGAAACCCTCAACAACCTGCTAAGTTTAAGTTTGCTTTGGGGTTCGAGTTCTAAAGTTCCTCCATCATGGATAAGCAGTGAACCCGTGTATGGAGCTGCATTGCAAATGAGTTCATGGCCAGGAT
>CAIYZW010000447.1 GCA_903930725.1 uncultured Bacteroidota bacterium | reverse complement strand
GTTCTGCATTATACTGTGAAATCCAGAAACTTTCAGGTTCCTGCGCTTTGCGAATTTCCGCGATAAAATCAAAGCTTTCAATTAATTCACCTAATTGCTGCTGATTTGCTTGAATGATAGTAACCAATCGTTCCGGAAAGCAGATTTGTTGTCTTTTACAATTGATCCCTAAAATCGTGCAGACTTCAAAGAAACTGGTAAGTAAGGTTTCAGAATCTTCAGTACCTTCCATCCGAAGCCAGATTTCACACCAAACAGGAATATCCATTGGCATCAGCTTATTTGAATCAACCCAGAATGAAGTTAATATCGCGTTTTGCATTTGTTCAATTCCCGCTGCCAAATCCTGATTTCTGGGATTACCTTTTGGAGTGTCATTCAAGGTATATTCGCGAAATTTTTTCAGGAAAACATTTCTTTTTTCAAATGGAATAAAGACTGTTGCCAAATTTACGTTTTGCCCATCAACTTCCTTTTCCCTTATATTAAGCAAACGAATACCTGATGTTTTATCTTCGAGGCTTTGGGTTTTTAGCGGACTGCCCGGCTGCCCGGCAAACTCCACATATACGCCGTTTCGGCTTGGCACAGAAATCGCTCGTCGAATTTCGCTGATATTGACAGAATCCATCCATATTTGCTCAAATCGGTTTTGCAACCATTCACCATGAGAAAGCCGGTCACGTGCAGGATAATTTACCTTTGAGCCACCGGTCGATTTTGAAGTAAATTGAAGGGATTCGGGTGGATTGGGCAAAACAATATGTGGTCTGGTCAGGTTGTCCATGGGCAGGCTTGCTTTCCTTTTTTATTGCCGGTACACATCAAATCTATCTTTTAACATATTCAAAAGCATCTCTTTAGTTACTTTGGTTTTGCCTTCCAAAATGGCATCCTTAATGGCATCGTCGCAAGCCTGACAAATATCGGAATGACTCAGCGCCCTGATTGTATCGGCCACCGACTCGGGTTGAAGTGCGCCTTTAAAAGTTCCCAAACGGTTTTTAATTAACTGAACAACCTGTTCCTTTTCAGGTAGTTTGTAATATAAAACATCATCAAACCGGCGAAAAAGCGCTTTATCCAATATTCCCGGATTATTGGTTGCAGCAATGATAAAACTTTCCGATTTGTCGTGTTCAATAAACTGCAGAAAGGCATTTAAAACACGTCTCATTTCACCCACTTCATTGTCGCGGCCACGCTCAGCGCCAATAGCATCAAACTCATCAAACAAATAAACACCTTTCTGACGGGCAATCACTTCAAAAATCTGACGCAGTTTGGCCGCCGTTTCTCCCATGTATTTTGTAATCAACTTGTCAACCAAAATGGTATAAAGCGGCAGGTGCAGCTCTCCGGCAATTATGGAGGCTGTGAGTGTTTTGCCGGTTCCGGGAGGGCCTGATATCAAGAGTTTTCTGCGGTTCTCAAGACCAAACAGTTGAATTTTTGATTTTTGCCTGTATTCTTTTAAAAGTCTGGCAATCCGGGTTTTAATCGAATCGTTTACAATTAATTCGGGCAATTTTGTTTCGGGTCCTGCCTGAAGGATTAAATCGCTTAAATCTGGGTGTAATGTAATGACCCTGGTCCGGCTAAATTTGTTTTTTTCAACCAAACCTTTTATTTCTTCGGCCAAAGCAGAATGACCCTGGCGCGCTTCATGGGCAGCCACCTGCATCGAAATGGTAAGAAAACGCTCACTGTCATTATCGAAATGCGAACGTAAAAGCGATTTTATTTGCTCAGCAGTAGCCATTTATTGCATCAAGTTAACCCACAAAAGTATCAAAATAATCCAATTCATTCAAATGTACATAAATCATAATTTAGCAGTACTTTTCCCAAAAAGTTCTGTTTTGTATGCCAAAGTTATATCCCAACCCAACTGATTGAAAAATAAATCAATGGCAGTTTGCTCTATTAAATTGTCTTCCGAGTATTCCCAGGTCATCACTTATACCATTGTTAAAAAATCACTAATTATTTCAGTTAGTTCAT
>CAIYZW010000446.1 GCA_903930725.1 uncultured Bacteroidota bacterium | reverse complement strand
GCTTTTTCGATGGTTTCGCGCGACCATGGCTGACCAATCAAAAAATCTTCGGTTTTAACGGCGTTCATGGTTGTAGCAGCCATTCCTCCAAAAATTATTTTTATCCCGGCTACATTTTTAAACCTATCCAGATTTAAACTTAAACATGCCGAAACAGATGAAATATCAAGATCCTGCCTTTTGGATATTTTGTAGGTTTTTACAATTTCGTTTTTTAAAGGTTTGGAAATGATGATCAGCGCGATGATTTCATCAGCCTCGATATTGGTTTTTCGATAGCCAACAATAAAATCTTTGAGAAGCAATTCACGCTGTCTGCCTTGCGCCATCAGCCTTACCTTGGTGTTGAGGGCTAATAAAACGGGCAAGGTATCACCGATTGGCGATGCTGAAGCCACATTCCCGCCAAGGGTAGCAAGATTACGAATTTGGAGCGAACCAAACACTTTTAAAATATCTGCAAGTGCCGGTAGCCTTGTTTGGCTGAACTGCAACAATTCCTCCATCGAAGTCCCTGCTCCAACAGCGATTTTTGAATGATCCTCGACAATGAGTTTGAGTTCGTCAACTGCCGAAATATCGAGAATTTTTGGCAAAAAGATTCTTTTCTTGGTTTGCAAAAGGGCAACATCCGTCGAACCATTCACAATCACTGCATCGGGATGTTCTTTTCGTAACCGGAGCGTTTCGGCGATGGTAAAAGGTTTTAAATACGTTTGCCCTCCACTGCTGATTTCGATAGACGATTTGTCGGTGGCAATTTTTTCGAGAATGTTGATGATTTCTTCCTCATTTTCAGAAAATCTATCCAAACCATTAAAACTGCAAGCATCGAGGGCAGCATCAACGATTGGCCTGTAACCCGTGCAGCGGCATAGATTTCCCGTAAGGGCATCTTCAACAATTTCTTTTGATGGATTCTGATGATTTTTATACAAGGCAAACAACGACATCACAACTCCGGGGGTACAATACCCGCACTGGCTTCCGTCATTTTTTACAATAGCTTCCTGAACAGGGTGAAGTTTGATTTCCTTTCCATTTTTAATGGCCAGATTTTCGACAGTAATTAGTTGCCTTCCATGGATGGCGGGCAGAAAAAGCAGGCACGAATCAAGGCTAATGTAAGAAAGACCACCACGGCCATCCAACCCTGCTAAAACAACCGTGCAGGCGCCGCAATCGCCCTCAGCACAACCTTCTTTGACGCCTTTGTGGCCCGGAAACGACCTGAGAAAATTTAAAACTGTGGTGGTTGGTCTAATTGAATCGTTTGCCGAAAAGTCAATTTCGGTCAACCGGTTATCTAAAATAAATTTTAATGTTGAATTTGATGTGGCCATCGGAAACTTTTTAAATGCTAACGGCAAATATATTAAAAACCTTCAAAAGGTTGGAAATATTGATCTCAGTAAAAGAAAACCAGGATTTTTCTGGGATTTCAGGAAATCCCAAAAACGGATATTGCGGCTATTTATGGTAAGGTTCACCGTTAATGATCGAAAATGCCCTGTACAACTGCTCCATAAAAATCAACCGGATAATCTGGTGCGAAAACGTCATTTTCGAAAGTGAAATCTTATAATTTGCCCTTTTGTAAACTTCTTCAGAAAAACCAAAAGCCCCGCCAACAGTGAATATTAGCGTTTTTGTGGCCATGTTCATGCGTTGCTGAATAAACCCTGCGAATTCGACGGAATCGTACTGTTTGCCGCGCTCATCGAGCAAAACCACAAAATCGTCTTCACGCAGATTTTTGAGGAAGAGTTCTCCCTCCTTTTGTTTTACTTCGGCATCCTTCATGTTTTTGGTATCCCGCAAGGTTGGGATTGTAAATTCTTCAAAAGGAAGATAATGGACGATGCGCTTTTTATAAAGTTCAAAACCCTCGGTAATGTAGCTTTCCTGGGTTTTACCAATCATCAGTAGTTTTACTTTCATAAAATTTATTTTGCAGGAAAAATAAGAAGAATCTGATTAATGAAGCAAAAGTACAACCTAAAAAGCAACAACGAATAATCATGCTGCCAACAATGCAATGAATATCAATAAATTAATTTTCACCCTAATTTCATTTCGACCGACTCAGTTACCAAATCAGAAGCCAATGACCGAACACACATTTGCGGTAATAACAGAACACATTCGGCTTTTACAAAACCCAATTCAAAAAATCTGCTTCAACCTTTTCGGTCAGGTCATTTTTAAAATAATAACTTTGTCACTTCAAAAATTTCTTTAATTTGCACTCCTTTATTTAAGATTGCGATGACAGAAAGCTATTGTACTAATTATCAAAGTTGTAGGCTCGTTCAAGTATCCGATTTTCCTGTTTCGGTTACCGAAAAAGAAAAATACCTTCGTGCCTTTTGCGAGGCTGAAAAATCGGCATGGAAACAGTGTAAACGCTACATAACCAAGTGCAGCTTAGGTTTTTGTCCCGATTTTGTTTTACCGGATATCCCACTTACGATTAGCGAAATTATTGATAAATTTGATGAAGAAGAATTTGATAAATAACTGTTAAACATTCATTTATAATGGCAACAATAGAAATAGAAAACAGAATTTTTGAAGTTGATGGCGATGGTTTTTTAGCCAGCCCAAATATCTGGGATAATGAGGTGGCGCGGCTAATTGCCAAATACGACGGAATTGAAGAAATGAACGAAAAGCACTGGGCTATTGTAAATATTATCCGGAATAATTACATCGAAAATGGCAAGGCACCCATGATCAGAATTATTTGTAAAGAAACCGGGCTAAGGTTACGCGAAATTTACGAACTCTTCCCGCTGGGACCTGCACGTGGAGCCTGTCGTGTTGCCGGATTGCCCAAACCTGACGGATGCGTTTAATTTCCGTAAAATTTCCATCCCCAATCACTGTTTTTTATGTAATTGATTATCAAATACATAAACACAATAAAAATTTTATCTCCCGAAGGACATCTCCAAAAAAACACTAATTTATGACCTGGTATTACTGGCTTGCAGCAGCATCTCTTTTGATTAATGTGGTAATTCTTCTGATTCACATCTTCAGGTTAACAACCTCGGGCAAACCAACTGATTTTTCGAAACAACGCGGCAAGCTAACCCCCGCTATTGCGTTTGCTTTTAGCGGTGCAATGAGTCCCACCAGAAAAGAATCAGCATTTCTGCACCTTCCAACATACATCGCTGGCATTTTTTACCATCTTGGAACTTTCACTGCAATTTTTCTTTTCTTTTTCAATTTGGCTCAAATATCAGTTAATGAGAGCTTTTCGCGATTTATTGCCGGATTTTTAATGATTTCGGCTGTAAGCGGAATTGGAATTATCCTGAAAAGACTTTTCGTAAATCGGCTGCGGGCATTATCAAACCCCGACGACTATATTTCGAATATTCTGGTTACATTATTTCAGATTTTCAGTGTATTCATTTTGTTCGATGATGCTTGGTTTTCAGCATATTATATTGTTGTTAGCCTCTTATTGCTCTACATCCCGGTTGGGAAATTAAAACACGCCGTTTATTTTTTTGCTGCCCGTTATCATCTTGGCTATTTTTATGGATGGCGCGATGTTTGGCCCCCAAAGAAGTTTTAGTAGGCAGTGGGCAGTGGGCAGAATATAAATTGACGAACAAAAACCTTATCATTTGAAATTATGGGAGAACTCTCGAAAGATAAAATCGAAAAAGGAATCGAAGTTTTTAAAAACCAAAAAGACAGCAAACTTCGCGCTCATATCAACAGTTGCGTTCATTGTGGCCTCTGCGCCGAAAGCTGTACCTATTATCTGGCCATGCCCGATGCAAAATTCGTCCCTGCCTACAAGGTTGATTTGGTTGCTTCGGTTTACAGGCGCTATTGCACACTTACCGGAAAAGTCTTTCCCGGCCTGGTTGGAGCTCGAAAACTTGATGATGCAACAATTGAAGAAATGGTTGACCTGCTCTTTGGCGCCTGCACCATGTGCGGACGTTGCAGCACACATTGTTCCATTGGTTTGGATATCAGTTTTTTGGTACGAACTGGTCGAAAAATGCTAACAAACATGGGTTACGAACCTGCAGCCCTGCAAACTTCGGTAAATACAGCCCTCGAAACCGGCAACAACATGGGAATTTCGGATACAGATTTTATCGAAACCATCGAGTGGCTTCAGGAAGATTTGCAAATGGAAGTTAACGACGATCAGGCGAAAATCCCCTTAAATGAAAAAGGAAAAGAAATTCTCTACACCCTAAACCCGCGGGAACCAAAATTTTTTCCACTTTCGATTTCGGCTATGGCTAAGATTTTTTATGCAGCCAACGAAAGCTGGACCATCTCGACCAAAATGTACGATATAACCAATTACGCCTATTATACTGGTAATCAAGACGAATCGAAAATTATTGTAAAACGGCTTTATGACGAAATGGAAAACCTTGAAGCCAAAAAATGTGTGCTTGCCGAATGTGGTCATGGTTCGAGGGCTTTTAGATGGGAAGGGCCAAATGTTATCGAAAAAGCCTATCCTTTTGAGGTACTTACTTCGGTCGAATTAATTGCCCAGTACATCCGTGATGGCCGGATTAAACTTGATCCAGAAAAAATCCAGGAATTGGTTACAATCCATGATCCCTGTAATCTGGTTAGAAGTGGCGGCATTGTTCAGGAACAACGATTTATCATGGAAAATGCTGTAAAAAATTTTACAGAAATGACTCCCCACGGAATCGAAAATTATTGCTGTGGCGGCGGTGGTGGCCAGCTTGCAATGAGCGAGTACAACGAGCGCCGAATGAAAATCGGAAAACTTAAAGCCGACCAAATCATTAAGACAGGTGCCAAAATTGTTGCTTCACCTTGTCACAATTGCATTGACCAGCTTGCACACTTGAATTCAACCTACAAATTAGGCATTCAGGCTAAAACTATCGCTGAGATTGTAGCCGATGCGCTGGTTTTGGAATAAACATCAGAATTAAACTAAATTTTCTTTCAGAATAAAACTTCACTTATAAAATCTATCCTAACTACAATAAAATGAGCGAATTAATTTATTTCGACAATTCAGCAACCTCATTTCCTAAACCCGAATCAGTTTACCGGTTTATGGATGAATTTTATCGGAAACACGGTGTAAATCCCGGGCGTTCGGGTTTTGATGCTGCCATCGAAACAGAAGAATTAGTTTTTAACACCCGGAAATTACTTACAGGACTTTTTAATGGCGATGACCCAAATAGATTAACTTTCAGTTACAATGCAAGCGATTCGCTGAATATGATTATTCAGGGCCTGGCCGAAAAAGGAGATCATGTAATTACCACTATGCTCGAACACAACTCGGTACTTCGCCCTTTGCATCATTTAAACGTGGCAGGAATCATCGAAGTTGATCATCTACCTTTTAATAATCAAGGCTTTATAAATCCTGACGATATAAAAAAAGCGATAAAAAAGAATACCCGAATGGTGGTGGTAAACCACTGTTCAAACGTTATGGGAACTATCCAACCTATTGTTGAAATTGGTAAGATATGCCGCGAAGCAGGTGTGTTTTTGATTGTTGATGCCAGCCAGAGCGCAGGTTCCATCCCAATTGATGTTAAATCTATGAATGTTGATGTTCTGATATTTACAGGCCACAAATGCCTGATGGGACCTACCGGAATTGGTGGCACTTATGTTGAGGAACACATTCCGGTAAAATCAACCCGGTTTGGAGGAACAGGTGTTAGGTCGGCACAAAAGTCCCATCTTGATGAATTTCCTTACCGTCTCGAATGTGGAACCTTGAATTTGCTTGGTGTGGCTGGTTTGCACGCAGGCGTGAAATGGCTGAATGAACAGGGAATCGAAAATTTACATCATAAAGTGATGCAGCTTTGGGATAAACTCCGAAAAGGCATTCAAAACATCGGAAATGTAACAACGTATTGTGCCAAAAGCATCGAAAACCATAATCCTGTCCTCAGTTTTAATATCAAAGGTTTCGGTTCGGGCGATGTTGGGATGATGCTTGACGTAGATTATAATATTGCCTGTCGTACTGGCCTGCACTGCGCACCCTTGGTTCACGAAAGACTGGGAACAGATAAAATTCATGGCTCGGTGCGGTTAAGTCTGGGGGCTTTTAGCACCGAAGAACAGGTTAAAACTGCCATTGAAGCTGTGACTGAAATTGCAGCGATCCGGAATCAATAAAAAAACTGTCTCGTATTTAACTGATTTAGTATTGGTTGCAATCAATTTGGCGGGTAAATATTTTACTTGATTAAAAGATTTTTTCTTTTTTTATATAATTTCTTTGCCGGATTAAGCGGTTTGATTAATTTTAGTCCCTCAACTTCCTGTTAACTCCTTTATTAACATGAAATTCTGGAATGCATATCCGCTGTTTCGCCTGCTTCTTCCTTTTGTCGGAGGAATTGTCCTTGCTATTAATCTCCAAATTTTCGTAAACCCACTTTTACTTTTTTCAGCAGCTATTGCCCTCACCGCTGTTTCAGCAATTTCCGGCCAATTTTTGAACTTTAAATTCAGATGGGTTTTTGGAATTATTCTCTATTTTTCGATTTTCGTTTGTGGTTATACTTCTGCACTCCTTCATACACCAAAATATGACGAAAATCATTTTTCGGGATCGCTAAAACCCGGCAATGTTTTTATTGTACGACTAACCGAAACACCATCAGAAAAACCCAACAGTTTAAGGGCATTTGGAACTGTGGAATACCTCAAGGATTCGTTAGTTGCGAAAAGCGTTAGCGGAAAAGTAATGCTGTATTTCGAAATTGATTCCTCATCAAAATCCTTAAAATACGGCGATTACATCATCATAAAAGGAATTTTAAATGAAATTCAGCCACCGGCAAACCCGCATCAGTTCGATTACAAGACCTATCTGGCTAATGATGGGATTTATCACCAAACTTATCTCAAAAGTGAAGATTGGGCTAAAACCAATTTTAATAAGACAAATCCGGTTTATAAATTTTCAGAACAGGCAAGGCTGGCGATGCTGAAAATCCTTGAAAAAAATGGCCTCAGCGGTGAGGAATATGCCGTGGCTTCCGCATTGCTGCTGGGCTACACCGAAAATCTCGAACCCGAATTAAGAAACCAGTATGCCGGCGCCGGAGCTTTGCACATTTTATCGGTTTCAGGGTTACATGTTGGGATAATTTTTGTTGTTCTCGGTTTTTTGTTGCAATTTTTTGAAAAGATCAAAAATGGCCGGGCGATAAAATTTTCTCTTCTTTTGCTTGTAATCTGGCTCTACGCCTTTATTTCAGGCCTTTCGCCTTCTGTTCTCCGGGCAACTGTAATGTTTAGCCTTTTTGCAATAAAAGAAGTCCGCAAACAACAGTCCGACCCATACAATACGCTTGCTGCATCTGCAATTATCCTGATAATCTTCGATCCGCATATTATCACAAAAGTCGGTTTTCAGCTTTCGTATGCTGCTGTGCTTGGCATCATTGCGCTGTACAAGCCAATTTATGAACTTTGGATTCTCAAAAACAAAGTTGGCGATTATTTCTGGCAGATAATTTCGGTTTCTTTAGCAGCACAAATCGGGACTTTTCCAATTTCGGTGATGTATTTCCACCAGTTTCCCACCTATTTTTTACCGGGAAACCTTGTCGTAATACCGCTTTCATGGCTGATCATGGTGGCTGGTATTGCTGTTATGTTTTTCTTTTTCTGGACATGGATGGCGGAAATTCTTGGTCTGTTACTAAAATATCTTGTCTTTGGGCTCAATTATTCGGTTGGTTTTATTGATGGTTTGCCCGGAGCTAAAATAGAAGGTTTGGTTTACTATTTGCCACAAGTTGTCCTTTTGTACCTGTTTTTTGTGTTTTTAACCCGGTTTTTTGTAGAGAAAAGGGGAAGCTGGATTATTGCAACGCTGGTAGTTTCATCGTTTCTGGTTGGTTCGTTTGTTTTCGAAAGGTCGAAAACGCTGAAACAAAAACAATTGGTTATTTACTCTATTCGCGACAAGACAGCGATAGATTTTTTTATAGGAGAAAAGACCTTCTCCCTTGCCGATTCATCGCTTTTGGCTGATAAAAAAAGTATTGATTTCAATCTCAAAAACGCGCGAATATTTGCCGGCGTTCATAAAATCAACAACTTTTCAATCGAAGATTTTTCTTCAAAAGAAGCTCAAAACGAAGATATTTCAATTCTTTCATCTAATTTTTTTGAGATTGGAAAATCACGCCTCGCCATTATTGATAAGGATTTTGAAGAACATTTTCCCGAAAAACCAATCAAAGTTGACTACCTGATTTTAAAAGGAAATCCCAAAATTTCAATTACCTCTCTAAAAGCAAAATTCGGTTTTGAAAAGTTGATTTTTGATGGGTCAAACAAGTTCAATTCGGTAAACCGATGGGTTGAAGAATGTAAAAACTTAGGCATCCTGTTTCATGACGTCAAAAAAGATGGTGCCTTTATCACTGAACTTTAATATGTTATTGATTTTCTGAATCGTAAAACCCAATTTCGATATCATCAAGATAAATCAACTTCTTTTCGGGATTCCAGACATAAACTTTCAGAATATCGTCCGGTGAAAGAATTTCAGGTACTTTAAAATTAAAAAATGCCTGCCCCCATTTTTGAGGGAATATAAAGTTTTCGATGCGCGAACTTGCCCAGACGTAGCCACCTTTCTCTCTATTTTCGATACTGATGACGATGGGCATATTTGTCAACGAATCCAGCGAAAAAGCCCACAACGAAACTTTGATTTTATTGAACTTTCCACCGTTCAAATCGGCCAACCTGCTTGTAAATGCCGGAGTG
>CAIYZW010000445.1 GCA_903930725.1 uncultured Bacteroidota bacterium | reverse complement strand
GGTTTTCAGCGCCAGTTTTTCTGATTGCTGATAATTGTTTATGGCGTACCGGTATAGTTTGTGTTTGAATAACAGATTCCCGAGATCAATAAGGTGATAAGGGTTCAGGTTCAGGTTAAAGGAGAGGCGATACTTGTCGAGTGTTTTTAATCCTTCGGCGAAATAAAAACTGGCCAGATAATCATCCGGTTTGTTTTTTAAATAAAATTCCGAGAGAGCAAAGTAGTTCTCGGCCACGAAAGGGCCAAACCCGATGCTGTCAAAGTAACGAATCAGCATAAAAATCTGATTGATTGCAGAATCGGGATTCAGTTGAATATAATGGGAATAGAGCGAATCATGATATCTTCTGACCTCCTTCGCATGGATATCCAAAGGATCCGAATAAGTTGAGTAATAAGACAAGTCCCCATCTTCAGGCGGTTGATTACATCCTGTCGTCAGGAAAACAATGGACAGTACAAAACTTGACAAAAAGACTTTCATTATGCCATTTGAATTGGCTGCAAAGATAGGTTCATTTAAGATTAAGAATTACTGATTTTATTGACCAAAGGATGTCAGTTTTGAAAAAACAAATAATTGCTGAAAATGATTTCAAGATAGTATCCTTCGAGCCATACTTTAACATATCTATTGCGTTTTGTATCTGTACCTTTATTTTGAAATGGTTTAAATAATATAAATGTTTCACATCGCTTTTTAGGGTATTATTAATTTGTGCGGCTAAAGATTTCTTTAAATTCCTGACTATTGAACCTAATGAAATTAAAAAGCCTCCGGGGTTTACATAAAACTCCGGAGGCCTTTTTTTTAACTGTCAGGTTTCCAAAACCTGACAGCGTTTTAATTCATAAAATTACTGTATCACCAACCTTTTGATGACCACGTTTTCAGTGTTTTCAAACTTCAAAATATAAACGCCAGGTTGCAAATCGCTGACATCAATTTGTGTCTGGCTACCGCTGATGGTAAAGGTTTTTACAACTTTTTCTTCAGCAGAAATCAGCATGGCATCTAAACCTGACCACGCCCAAAGCGTGGGTAGGTTTCCTGAACAGACAATATTCACCACATCCTTGGCAGGATTTGGATAAATCTGAATATTACAGGCAATTCCGGTTTCAGCAATTCCTATTACTGAAGCTTTAAAGCCGATAATTTCAGATTGTCCGTTGCAAGCAAAAAGGCCATCGGCGTTGGGGAAACCATTGTTAAACAATGGAATGAGCGCAGTTTCTCCGTTTGTTGACATGTTGTAGCCTCTGAACGAAATTGGTTCACTTTCTTCGGCTCCATCTTTGGCATCGGTCGAAACATCATTCCCAAACAAGGTAAGCAGGTAATTTCCACTTCGTCCATCAATTCCGGTATAACCGATGCAGGTTCCAAAACTATCGAAAGCACCAATGAAATCAACATTTTCGAAGCTGTTTATAGCTTCACTTTTTATCGAAACAAAATGAACATCGGCAGTGTGGACGATTGGCCAGGGGCTTCCCAAAAGCGGATCGGTAAAATCATCCACCATTCCCGATTTTAATCCCGAATAAGCAGGGTAGGTAAGGGTTACCGGATTTATAAATTTGGCGATATAACCTTTGCCGGGTTCGAGTAACGTTAATGTGCTGATTCCAACGGCAGGCCAGTACAAAGCGCTGGTTTTCACGTCATAAATAAACATAATGTCGGTTTGCGGACTATCAAAAACCGAATCTATCAGGCAGGAAACATTCGACAGCACCG
>CAIYZW010000444.1 GCA_903930725.1 uncultured Bacteroidota bacterium | reverse complement strand
ACCAGATCAGTTTGTGGCCTGTCCTGCTGCGGATAAACCAAAAAACAGCGACATCAATTAACTGCGAAAAAAGGAATGCTGTAAGACTGCCAACAATTATCCAGAGCGACTGCCCGAAAACAGCATTAAATTGTTCCGAATTTACCGGCGAAAATGAAGCCGAACCAACGTTCATCCCGGCAAAAAGCACAATAAAGGTATAAACGATGAGACCGGCTGTAAGAAAAGTAATGGTGCGAACCCCTTTTTTGCCGAAATATTCATTAATCAGGTCGGTAGAAAGGAAAACCACCGGCCAGGGTAGGATGCCGATGCTCATGATAAATGGTCCAATCTGAATGAGTTTTCCGCCGATCATCTCACCAACAATGGCATTGGTTATAAAAAACCCTGCAAGTACTATAAAAACAATCTCTTTTTTTGTCATAATGTGAGTCGATTTACTTTTTTTCGATTCCGCTTTTGATTTTCAAAACCCCCAAACAGACCTTTTTAAATTTCTGCTTTTTGGATTTCATTTAAACAAGTTCGTGGCATTTTAGTTCGTTTCTCTTTTCGGTTAAAATGCAACCCTTAAAAGGGCTGTAAACATGCTTGAATCCGGCTTGTTTAATTTCATGTTGCTTTATTATTGAAGAATTGCACCATCAAACGAAAAATGCGATAACTCCCATTTTCAAGGAGCCATCGCATTTAATGGATTATTTTTTAGGTATGAAGTCTATTTTATCACAATCATCTTTTTTGTGTCATTCAATTTTCCAGCATCGAGGCGGTATGTATAAATTCCTGTTTCGAGGCGGCTCATGTCGAAGTTTAATACATGCGTGCCTTTTTCCTGCCTACCGTTTACAAGATCCAATACTTTTTTACCTGCCAGGTCATAAACCGCGAGAAGTACCTCCGAATTTTCGGGAATTGAAAACGAAATTGTTGTATTCGAATTTAACGGATTAGGATAATTCTGGCTGAGATTAAAAGTACTATTTCCAATATTATGTTCATCAATCCCAACAAATAAGGATGCCTCTTTAAGAACAATTTCGTTATTCTTATCAAAAAGCATGTTGATAGGTTTCTTATCAAAATTAAACCAGAAAAACTGTTGGTTTTCGCTGTTCATCACTCTTACGGTCGTGTCGGAGCCATCAATAAAATTAACTGTTAATTCGATAGGGATCGGAAAAAAGCCAGCATTTGTCTGTACCTGGTTAGCCAGGAAATTCAGGTTCCAGGTTCCGTTTCCCATGTCGGTAATTGAATATTCGTTCTGGTATTCAGGATGGTTTGGCATCTTTACCCAGGATTCGAAAAACCATTCCAGGTTCTGTCCGCTGGAAGCTTCCAGTTTAGCCTGAAAATCCTCAGTTACAGAATTTTTGTATCTGAATTGGTCTGTGTCGGTGCCATAGTCGTAAATTGCCTGGAAAAAGGCATCATCGCCCATCGAATATCTTAGCAAATGCAGCATGCACGCGCTTTTGCAATAAGTGATAGGATAATTAAACAAAACGCCGTTATCGGGAGTATTTACTGCCCATTCTGGCATATAAACTGCCCATCCCGGATTTCCTGAAAGGTAAACATTAGCATTGTTGATTACATCGTTTTTGTAGGCAGCATAGCCGCCACCGCGCTCCCACCAGAGGCTTTCGCTCCAGGTGGCAAAACCTTCGTTGAGCCAGATGTCGGCCCAGGTTCCGGGACTTATCGCATCGCCAAACCATTGATGCGCAAATTCGTGGCAAATAAGGCTTTCGCTCCAGCAGCCCGGGCAAATGCTTGTAAGCGACTGGTTTTCCATCCCACCCCAGACAAACTCGTTGTTTAACGAAACAAAACCATCCTTTTCGAAAGGGTGTTCGCCGTAATGCTCCGAAAACCAATCTGCCATGAGTGGTACTTTTAATTCCATCTGGTCGGGATTTTCGCCATTATTAAAATAAAACCTGATGGGCATAGGCTCGCCAGGCGTCGAAGGCCTGTCCCAATAAACGATATCGAGGTTCCAGTTTTTCTTTGCCGAAATTACCATGAGGTAAGTGGCAATGGGATTGCGACTGATCCAGTTGTACCATATTGTATCGGCAACTTTTGTAGAATCTGCAAGCCTTCCGTTAGAGCCAAGCAAAACATCTGACGGGACTTTTGCAGTGAGATTTAATGTTGCTTTATCGTAAGGCCTGTCGTAGCATGGGAAACATTTCCGGGCGCCTTCAGGTTCAAAATCTGTAAAAAAGAAGCCACCACTGACGTAAATACCAGCATCCTCGACATTTTTATGGTTATAATTTATCTTAACATCCACAACTT